>JALUYN010000287.1 GCA_027012915.1 Cellvibrionaceae bacterium | reverse complement strand
CAGCCATGGTCATTATTCCGGCTGGTTCATATACCATGGGCAACAAAAGCCAAAGCGATACAGCCCCTGAACGCCGCGTAAATATTAATAGAGCATTTGCTGTAAGTCGCTACGAGATTACATTCGCAGACTACGCAAAGTTCGCCAAAGCTAAAAAGCGAGCGCTACCAAAAAGCAACGGCTGGGGTAAAGGCAGTCGACCAGTCATCAATGTTTCTTGGCTAGATGCCAACGATTATGTCAAATGGCTGGCGAAGAGTACCGGCAAGAAGTATCGATTACTGACCGAAGCCGAATGGGAATACGTCGCCCGGGCCAACACTACCGGTGATTACTGGTGGGGCAAATCAAGTCCTGCGGGCAAAGCCAACTGCCGCCGTGACTGCGAAAGCAACTACACAACCTTTTTCAGCGTCAAAACAGCGCCGGTAGGCTCTTACAAAGCCAACCCGTTCCGATTGTTTGATACATCGGGTAACGTTGCAGAGTGGGTACAAGACTGCTATCAGGACCACTATCTGGGCAGTCCTAGCGATGGTTCAGCCTTGCGAAAAGCGCAGTGTACCGAACGGGCTCTTCGCGGTGGTTCCATAAAAACTTCGGCGAAGTCTCTGCGAAGCTACAGCCGAGACAAAAAAGCTGCGGAATTTAAAAGTAATTACATCGGCTTCCGTGTAGCCGTAGACCTGTATTAACCAACGGATTTATCCATGCTCTATCTCTGTCGTTCACTAGCTCCAGTTCTGTTCCTTGTAAGTACTCTGAGCCACGCCCAAACCAAAGAAGCATTTGAACTGGATGAATTCGACTGGCGCGATAGCCGCTATCAAACCAAACAGTGGAATCAAATCGACGAACTGGCGCGACGCCACCTCGGCACCCAATTGAAAGGTGACACCTCTGATTTAGACGTGCTGCAACGATTAATCTACAAGGGGGCGGTCCCCCAGGATGACAAAGAACGACTCCAGGCTCTGGGGGTCGTTCTCGGTACAGTCATGGAAAAAGAGATGAACCTGAGCTGGAAGATTTACACTGACAAAAGCGGGCGAAGCAGAGCACTCTGTGCTCTGGGAGCCAGAGAATGCCTATTTCCGATCACAATGCTGTCACGGCGCATGGAAGTGGGAATCATTCCGAACGTAAATGAGGTCTACCAAAAAGCTCGCGGGTTGATTGAACCGCACCTGGACAAACTACCCTATCAGATCGATTAAAAGGTTATCAGGCCTCAGCGTTTTGATTAGAGAGATAATGACCTAGTCGCTTCGACAGCTTTTCCCGAGCAACAGCCAACTCGGATCGCATCTGAGCCGCCAGCTGAAATTCAGAAACCTCAGCGGCCCGCTGACGCTGGCGTTCGCGATCGACAAACGCCATCATAAGTTGCCCTTCACCCCGCTTACCAAACAGAATTGGCAACCAATCGTCGATACAACGAATGTACATCCCTTCTGGTAGCTCTAAAACCTGCTGAAATGCATTGTGGATACCTGCCAGTGTTTTCTCGCCGGGAGATCTAACCGTTTTCGGTACCCTGTAGGTGCCAATGAACTCAACGGGGAAACGCACCAATAGAACCATATATTCCAGCAGTCCCCAGAGCACGATAAGCGGCCAGAGTAACAGCAATAATATGAATTGGGCCGCCCTTCGCCACCAGTCTCGCGACCAGGCCACTCTCGACAGCAGGTAAGGCCATACAATGCGATAGACGCTAAACACACCGCGCAGAAGAAACTGGCGCCTATACCCCTGGGCAACGCGATAACAACGGCGCTCTTTTGCCGTCAGCATTACATTAGATTTCTTGAGGGGTTGCATAGAGCTCCTGGCAGTTGTTCGTTTTCTCTTATCTGGACGCAATGATGTTCGCAAGCCGGCCGCATTTTGCGATTTTAAGCGACATATAGAAAGCCCCTCCAACAAAATCCACTCTCCATACAATAAATCTTTACATTTATCGCCATTGATTTTTAAGACGACCGGTCATATTATAATTTGCGAAATGCCCACTAAATATTGCTAGGACTCAGTATCACAAAATGGCACGCCCAAAATCTAACAACGACAACCGCGAGAAAATGCTTGTAGCTGGCATTCGGCTGCTCAAGGTACATGGCTACCACGGCATGAGCATCAAGCAACTGGTGGACGAAATCGGCGTCCCGAAGGGCTCCTTCTACAACTATTTCCCCAGTAAAGAGGATTTCGTGCAGCAAGCAATTGTCGCCTACGGCGAAAACAGTGCCGAAGCCATCAGCAGCAGCCTCAATACGGATGCCAAACCATCGCGCCAAATCCTTGAAACCTTCCAAGCTCTGGGGCGCGATCTGTGTACAGAGAATGGCCCCGAACCCTGCTTGGTGTCGGCACTGGCCAATGAGATATCCCAAAGCAGCAGCAAGTGTCGAAGCAGTCTGGAAAGCGTACAGAAGATGGC
>JALUYN010000286.1 GCA_027012915.1 Cellvibrionaceae bacterium | reverse complement strand
TAGCGTTTGGTTTTGACTTCTTGCGCCTCAAGCTGGCCTTCACGCTGAGCAACACGTTTGCTGAAACCTTCGATTGTCTCCTTATGGCTTCTCGCATCAGAGAGCAAGTCGCGAATAGTCTCGGAGCGTTCCTTGTCCTCTTCGAGTAGACTATCGACAGATTGACGATGTTGCTCGGTAGTCGCAATCAACTCGGCCAGATGTTCTTCCTGGGCTTGCAATGCTTTCAGTTTTTCCTGTAACGATTCGTGAACATCTTCAATTCCTGAATTGATCTCTGTTGCCTGCTGATTGGCCTCCTGCAATTGATCAATACCCAGCGACAGTTCTGTTGCCTTTCTTTGCAATGCATCGAGCTGTTTATCGAATTCTTGTAAACGATCGTCACTATGTCGTACACCATAACACGCCAATAGTGGCTTGAGTTGATCGATATGCGTCGCCAGAGAGGTTAAATCACGCGATGTCACACTGGTATTAATGTTGCTCAATACATTGGCCAGTTGAACTCGCTGTGCGTGGCTGGATATTTTGATGAATTTCGCGGGTGAATTGACAAGCGTAGTCATATCAACCAGTAACGCATTCAAACCACCGAGTAGACTTTTTACCGTGTACTCAGACTCCGGTCCAAATTTTTGGCCGTCATAATCGGCCGGTTTAATACCACGCTTCGCTTTTTTTATCGAATCACGAAGCTCTTTCAAACGCGTAATCGATGCAATATTCATCAACGTACCCTCGTACTCAGCACAAACCGGTTACCGGCTCGATTTCTTTATAATGTTTCCCTGGTTGTCCATCACGCCGACCGTCGTGCCTTTGGTTACTTCGAGCGCCTTTTCAACAGCCTCCTGGTTCGTACCGGCGATATACACCGGCTTCTGGTGGCCCTGCAGCTGCCGGAGTCCATCGGCAACGGTATCCGGCGTTTCGACTTCGATGGCAACCCGCTTCGCCTTGATGTCCGCGCCCTTGCCGGTGTTGTACTCAGTCCGGTGTTTGCGGGCCAGCCGGTTGGCGGTTGCCTTGTGAGATTTACTTTCAGACATGGTATTGCTCCTGATTTTGATTCAATGCTGCAGGCCGGCCTGCAGCGCTCGGGCAACCTGCGATAGATACTATATTAATCTTTTTTTGTTATATTACAACATTTATTGTTCGTTTTTATAACATTGCATAGCACAGTACGAGCTGAATTCAGCCCGAACCAGTAGGCCAAATCCGTATTTCTCTTTTTATTTCATATGGTTATTGCAAGTTTCGATGAGGCTGATCGCCGGCTCGCGGGAAAGCCCGTCAGAACAGATCGCCCTGCGCCGGGCCGGCTGTGTATTCCTCTGCCGACTCGGCTACCGCAGATGTATCGTCAGTCTGGCCGGATTCCAGTTCCCGCATGAAGTGCTCGAAGCCCTCCTCGCCGAGAATGTTGCGCGCGTGCATTTCGCATTCGGCCCAGGATTCTTCCGGGGTCTGTTCGAGCTGCCAGTCGTAGAAGCGCGGGCCGAGGCGTTCGCGGACGGGCTGGGGTTCTTTCGCGCGGTTGTCGTGACCGAGTCCGAGGTCGGCGAGGCGCAGGGTTTCGGGCAGCATCCAGCCTTCGCCGTCGTTCTGGGTGCAGAAGGCCTCAACGCCCTGGTCACGATCGCCGCCGTGGGCGGCAATCATGTCCTGCAGGTCGCGGAAGGCGGCGAGGGTCAGGACGGTGTGGCGGAGTTCGGGATCCTTGTTCTTGTCGATGCGCCAGAAGCCTTTTGGATCAATGCTACGAGAAACTTCGTTATCAGAGAGCCTCGCTGTTGGAAGATCACAATTTCTTAAAATCCACTTTAGGTCATGCATATCGAGACCGTGAATGGCGGCTACAATCGCATCAATGCTGGCGCGAATACGCAGTCGCTCAGCAGGCGATAAAGCCCATAAACCTTGCCAATTACTTTCGAACAATGAGTTATCAGTTCGCATAGCCTTTAGCCATTCAGGTGCGTAGTGCCTTGTTGACATTGCCAGCCTCATTATCGAATTGCGAAGTCCTGTTACGCTATCAATCTGGTCAGGGCGCAACAGCGGTAACTCCTCAGCCACGTACAAATTCACATGCGTACCGCCAATACGAATACGAAGAGCCCAATCTGTAACAAACGAATTAACACATGCAATTACAGGCCATATTTCCTTTGTTTCACTTCCAAGCACACCCAAGACATTTCCGCATGGCATGTTCGGAACTAAAGCCGAAATGAAAGTCCTTATATCTGTCGAACGAGCGATATCACGGAAAGCAATCTTCAACCCTTTCACACTTCGTTCACTGGCGGTGTAATCCGCCTGCAACATTAGAAATTGAGACCTGATATCTTTCTCGCCCCAAGGCATATCTGTCCATACGGCATTCAGCCCCGTTCCGCTAATCCATGCCTTGAAGAAACCATCATACTGATGAACCATCACCCC
>JALUYN010000285.1 GCA_027012915.1 Cellvibrionaceae bacterium | reverse complement strand
GTCTATGGTCAAGCGTTCGTATACCTGGCGGTAGATCTGTAATTCGTCTTCATCGAGTGTTACTGCCGCAAACAGTTGGTCTTTGTCCATCAAAAAGTCCGCCACGTGGCAGCTTTGAAACAGGTCGGTTTGCCTTAGGTCTTGGATCTGTTGTGCGCGCTGAAACAAAAAGAACAGCTGGGTGGACAGGGCGGCGCTGCGGGGGTTGGCATAGAAACGCTCCAAAAACGGATTCTCGTCTGCTTTTTCCAGCAGGGTGTTGTAGCCCAGAGTGGTAGCCAGGTTGCGTGCCAGCGTGGTTTTACCGACGCCGATGGGGCCTTCCACGGCGATAAAGCGCGGCAGATCGGTGGAGTCTATTTGCAGATCAAAACCTTGGTTCACAGTGTGTCCTGATTCCAGAGTGATTTATTTAACGGCCGTGCTGTCCAATGGCCAGAGGCCGTCGCGGGAGCAATCTGCCAATAATGACTGAAGTGTAATGCCTGATGGAAGCACCAGCTGAGGATCTATGTCCGCCAGAGGGTAGAGTACGAAGTTGCGCTCCTGCAGGCGAGGGTGGGGAACGGTAAGGCGTTCGCTTTCAATCGTCTGATTGTCGTAGAGCAGCAGGTCGAGATCCAGTGTGCGCGGCCCCCAACGCAGGTCGCGTACTCTGTGATGGTTGTTTTCAATTGCCTGCAGCGCGTCGAGCAGTTGTATGGGGCTTAGTTGTGTTTCCAGGCTCGCGGCGGCGTTGACATAATCTGGCTGCTCTGCTGGTCCAACCGGGGTGCTGCCATACAGCTCTGATGCGGCACGCAGGCGGCAGCCGTCAATCTCGTTCAGTTCTGACAGTGCTTGCATTACTTGTTGATCAGGTTGCTCGAGATTGCTACCAAGACCGATGTAAGCCAGGGGCATAGGGCGTCTGCCAGTCAGTGCGTTGAAGGTTGTTGCTTGGTGTTGGGCTTGCGGCGTCGCGGCCGACGGCGTCGCTTGTTACCCGGGGTGTTACCTTGCTTGGTAACCATCTCGGTGCGTTCTTCTTCACTGGCGTCCTGAAGCTGCGTCCACCAGCGTCCTCTGTCATCCAGTTGCTCGCCCGACTGTTCGCGCAGTAGCAGGAAATCGTAGGCGGCACGGAAGCGAGGGTGTTCCATCAACTTCAGGGCGCGGTTGCCTTGCGGGCTCTCCAGGCGATACTGCAGTTCCCAAATTTCACGCATCGCCTGGGTAAAGCGCTTGGGAATAGCTGTGTGTTGAACTTGCGCTGAAACTACCGATTGTGCCGCAAGTTGATGCGCGCGAGCAGGGTGTTCGCCCTTGCCCCGCAGACGCTGTTCTTCTTGCTGTACAGCAGGCCACAGCAAGGCGGCAAAGATAAACGCCGGGGTGACACGCATGTCTTTTTGAATGCGTTTGTCGGTATTGATCATGGCTTGATCCATCAGCTCTGCCGCGTAGGGCAGTTGACGGTCGAGCACGTCGGCGGTGGCGGGCAGTAGGTATTGCAGCAGTTGGTACTGCTGTAGGCCTTTGAGACAGGCGCGGCCATAGCCACCCATAAACAGCTTCAGAGTTTCGTCAAAGCGGCGTGCGGAAGGTATGTTGTGCAGCAGGTCGCCGAGCTGAAAGATGGGTTTTGCAGTGGCTGGATCAATATGGAAATCCAGCTTGGCGGCAAAACGAACTGCCCGTAGCATGCGTACGGGGTCTTCTTTATAGCGGTCCACCGCGTTACCGATAATACGGATTTTACGGCGGTCTATGTCCTGAATGCCGCCGGTGTAATCGTGCACGGTGAAGCCGTTGCTGGTGTAGTAGAGGGCGTTGACGGTGAAATCGCGGCGCACCGCATCGGACTTAATATCGCCGTAGACGTTGTCGCGCAGCAGCATACCTTCGTCCGATCGGGCGGCGGTCTTGTTGCTGGCATTGTCGTGGTGAGCGCGGAACGTTGTTACTTCAATGATCTCGCGACCAAAGCGTACGTGGACGATCTTGAAGCGACGCCCGATGATGCGGGAGTTGCGGAACAGTTGTTTGACCTGTTCCGGTGTCGCGTTTGTGGCTACGTCAAAGTCTTTGGGATGGCCACCTAATAACAAGTCGCGTACGCCGCCTCCCACCAGATAGGCTTCATAGTCCGCTTGATTCAGGCGCTGCATAACTTTCAGGGCTGAGCGGCTGATATCGCGGCGCGAGATATTGTGTTGCTCGCGGGGGATAACTTTCAGTTTGGCTTTGGGAGTGTTACTCGAAAAGTAGCCGACCAGCTTCTTTAACATAGGAAATTCGGGCTCTGTAGCGGGAGTTCGGCTTCTGTGAGGCCGGTTTTAGGGGTTGTCATTTATAGCAGGCGCGAAGTTTAACATGGCCGAGTGTGGTTGGTGCACCGGCAGCAATAAAATAAGTGGCGGGAAGGTTTGGTGTTTGAAGTCCGGAAAGCAAAACGGGAAGACCTAAGCCTTCCCGTTAATAG
>JALUYN010000284.1 GCA_027012915.1 Cellvibrionaceae bacterium | reverse complement strand
AAACAGGCGTTACAAAAAATGTTGCGCTCTGGCGGGGTTGAGAGCCATGAAAACTGGCGTTTCGGATAGTCTTAGCGGGGTCCAACTTAGCGGCGCCCAATAGGTACCGCGGGATTCCCGGCAACAATACTCCCCGGTTCAATGTCTCTGGTTACAACGCTGCCCATGCCTACAACGGCACCGTCGCCAATGCGTATGCCATCGACAATGGAAACGTTAGCACCGATCCACACATCGCTGCCGATCGTGATGCCTTTTGAGCTCACTGGTTGATCCTTGATGAGACTGTCTGCTTCGATACCGTGGTTGAACGCGTAAATACAGGTATTTGCGGCGATCCTGGTGTTGTTGCCGATCACGATACCCTGCCGACCACCATCTATGGTTACTCCCCGGTTGATGCTGCAGTTTTCACCAATAGTGATCGGGCCGTGCAGGAAGCAGTCAGCGGCAACGTGGGATCCGCCACCAATTTCTATGTCCCGACCTGGTTCTGCGAATATATTTGCCTGGGGAGCAACAAAGCAGTTCTGCGCCAGAGTGACGGTTTCCAGTGATTCAAGCTCCTCTTGTACTTCTCGCTGCCAGGCTTGTGCCCACTCTCGATGCTTGGGTTTTAGGGTGAAGTAGAGCCATGGCATATAGCTCAGCCTACGCTTATGTTGATCCCGGTATTTGTCCATTTAAGATGCAAATTAGTGGTGGAGATCGAAATTATATCGTGATGGAGGGCTTTGGCCAGAGGGTGTCGAGCAATGGCGGTGTTCGCACTGAGCCGTAACTAAGAAGCTGCTAGTGGAGTGTCTCAAGCGGCATGTCCTGTCGCAGGATGCCACAACTGCGTAACAGCGAACCTCTTATAGAGGCTCCTGGGCTTTCCCGTCTAAAAAGGGCTCTCCTTTAGGCGGATGGCTCATAATGCGAACACCTGACTTTATTATAGTTGCTCAATGGTAAGTGGGCTTGTTGCGATTTGGTTAATTTAATGCTCTTCGAGCAAAAAAGTTGCCTGGATAGGGCAGTGATCGGACAAGCGATTCCATGGATGGCCTTGCAACACTTTGGCGCTATCCAATGTCAGATTGCGGTAGTAGATACGATCCAGTGGCAATCGTGGTCTGTGTGAAGGAAATGTTTTTGCAGGTTTGTTCCTGGTGCAAGAGGAGGCTTCTTGAAAGCCAAGCCGACGACACATGTAGCGGTGTATGCGGCCGTGCCAGTCGTTGAAATCCCCCATCAGTAGCACGGGTGCTTCCCGCGGTACTTCACGCTCTAGCCAGTGCTCGATTTTGCGCAGCTGCCGTTGTTGTTCGAAGGGCAAAAAGCCGACATGGATACAGGCTACGTGCAGATGGTCGAGAATCTGACCGTGCAGAATCCCTCGCTGCGAGAACCACCACTGGCTGATGTCGTGGTTATCGATATGGTGAAAGGGGTATTTGCTGAGAATGGCGTTGCCATGGTGCCCCTTGTCATAGATGGCATTTTTACCGTAAGAGTAGTGAGGCCATAGATTATCACTGAGGTATTCAAAATGGGCTTCGGTTGGCCAATCGGTCAGGTGTTGCGCGTGATCTTCATGGTCGCCGATGACTTCCTGCAGGGCGACCAGGTCGGCATCGGTTGATTCCAGTGCCTTGCGTATGTCGCGTAGCACGAACTGGCGGTTTTGTTGGGTGAAGCCCTTGTGAGTGTTGTATGTCAGTACGCTGAGTTTCATTGCTTACATCCAATAGCGCAGCACACGAGCGAGGAGGCCCAACCATCGCTCGGAAAACTTGTTGTTCGAATGCTCAAGAGATACTTCTATTGATTGACTCAGATCCTCTTCGAAGAAGGCACAAAGCTGTCGCTTGCTTTGGGGTTGGTGGAGGCTGATATCAAGCTCCAGGTCGTGTAAAAAACTTCGATGATTAAAGTTGGTGCTGCCAATTAAGTGTAGATCATCGACCCCAAGGTATTTTGCGTGCAGTATACCTGGTTGATATTCGAACAGCCGAATGCCGGCCTTCAACAGATCTGCGTAATAGGTCGCCGTGAGAAACGGAAAGAAACCCACGTCTGAGTGAGACGGGACGATGATCTTTACTTCAACACCGCGCTTTCTGGCGGCAATCAAGGCTCTAACCACGGAGGTTGATGGCGCAAAATAGGCGCTGACGATCCATATTCGTTGGCTGGCTTTGCGAATATGGCGCAGTAATAATTGGTTTTTGCGGCGTCGACTCCAAAGTCCGTAATTGTGCCAGTAGTACCGAAATACGCCCTCGTTATTGAGGTGTTTTCTCCGGTTCCACAAAGAGTCAAAGTGCTGTCCGACTTCTGCGACCAGTGATCCGCTGGTAGACACTCCGTAGTCGTGCCAACCTTCACCGCCTGCTTCCAGGCTGAGGTGGCTCTGCGAGATGTTAAAACTGCCGGACCAAAGCTGCTGGTGGTCGACGATACAAAGCTTGCGGTGGTCTC
>JALUYN010000283.1 GCA_027012915.1 Cellvibrionaceae bacterium | reverse complement strand
CTTTGATCACGAGATAGAAGGTTTCGCCGCGCTTGATCATACCCAGTTCTTCGCGAGCCCTTTCTTCAACAGCCTCGGGACCGGCCTTTAAAGCGCTGACTTCAGCGGCCAGAATTTCATTGCGTTGCGCGAGGCGATCGTTTTCCAGAGTTTGAGCTTGAATTTCACGATCCAGACGCACCACATCAGCCATACTGCCCTCCCCCACCCACAGGCGGTATTGGAGGCCAATCAGCAACAGAGTCAGAATCGCGATCAGGTATTTCATAGGGGCCAGAAACTAAAAGGGGTCGGAGTAGGTTACCTACTCCGACCCCCTGCGTAAACCGGACGATCTATTACGCTTTAAATTCCGCACGACCGCGGTAAGGCGCAGCTTCAGTGCCCAGCTCAGCCTCAATGCGCAGCAGACGGTTGTACTTGGCAACGCGATCAGAACGACACAGAGAACCGGTTTTGATCTGACCCGCAGCAGTCGCCACAGCCAGATCGGCGATGGTGGTATCTTCGGTCTCACCGGAGCGGTGAGAAATCACGGCGGTGTAACCGGCATCCTTGGCCATTTTGATGGCTTCCAGAGTTTCGGTCAGAGAACCGATCTGGTTGAATTTAATCAGAATGGAGTTACCCACACCCATGTCGATGCCTTTCTTCAGGATCTTGGTGTTGGTTACGAACAGGTCGTCACCCACCAGCTGAACTCTCTCGCCCAGCTTTTCAGTCTGGTATTTCCAGCCATCCCAATCGGATTCGTCCTGACCATCTTCAATGGAAATGATTGGGTACTGATCGCACAACTCCGCCAGGAAGTCGGAGAAACCTTCAGAGGTGTAGACTTTGCCTTCGCCAGACAGGTCGTACTTGCCGTCTTTGTAGAACTCGGAAGAAGCGCAATCCAGAGCCAGAGTCACATCTTCACCCAGCTTGTAGCCGGCCTGCTCGGTGGCTTCTTTGATCACAGCCAGAGCGTCAGCATTGGAAGACAGGTTAGGAGCAAAACCACCTTCGTCACCCACTGCGGTGTTCAGGCCTTTGCTGCTCAGTACTTTCTTCAGCGCGTGGAAAATTTCTGCACCGACTTGCAGCGCTTCAGTGAAAGACTTGGCACCCACTGGCTGAACCATAAACTCTTGAATGTCGACGTTGTTGTCCGCGTGCTCACCACCATTGATGATGTTCATCATAGGTACTGGCATGGTGAACTGACCGGCGGTGCCGTTGATTTCAGCAATGTGCGCATACAGAGGCTGGCCCTTGTCGGCAGCGGCGGCTTTGGCAGCGGCCAGAGAAACCGCCAGAATAGCATTGGCGCCCAGATTAGCTTTGTTCTCAGTGCCGTCGGCGTCGATCATGGCCTGATCCAGAGCGCGCTGCTCACTGGCGTCCATACCTACCAACAGATCTTTGATGGTGGTGTTGATGTTCTCAACCGCCTTCAGAACGCCCTTGCCCAGGTAGCGGCTCTTGTCGCCGTCACGCAGCTCCAGTGCTTCGCGAGAACCGGTGGAAGCGCCGGATGGTGCACAGGCAGAACCTACTACGCCGGACTCAAGAATAACGTCGGCTTCTACAGTTGGATTACCACGAGAGTCCAGGACTTCGTAGGCTTTAACATCAACGATCTTGCTCATGACAAGAGTCTCCTTCGAGTTGCTATTCAGCGCTTAGACTCCGATAAGAGTACTGCAGAGGCGCTGTTAAAGTTTTGAATTGAATTCAAGTTTCCGTCATTGCAAAGAGCAAAGCGATGAAGCAATCTTTCTAGCCTGGTAGCTCATTGAGGAAATTGCTTCGCTGTGCTCGCAATGACGTTAATTTATTTCCAGTTTAGGTAACGACTTGATGACGTCATCCACCGCTTTCATTTCCGCCAAAAATGGCTCCAGTTTATCCAGCGGTAAAGCACTGGGGCCATCACACTTGGCCTGATCCGGGTTTGGATGCGCCTCCAGGAACAAACCGCCCAGGCCCACGGCCATACCAGCACGACCCAGTTCAGCCACCTGATGACGACGTCCGCCTGACGCTGCGCCCATAGGATCGCGACACTGCAAGGCGTGAGTGACATCAAAAATCAAAGGCGCGCCGCCGCTGATTTCTTTCATAGTGCGGAAGCCCAGCATATCAACCACCAGGTTGTCGTAGCCGAAACAGCTGCCACGCTCACACAGCATTACCTGCTCATTACCGCACTCAGCAAACTTATCGACGATATTTTTCATCTGTGGTGCGCTGAGAAATTGAGGCTTTTTGATGTTGATTACAGCACCGGTCTTTGCCATGGCCTCCACCAGATCAGTCTGGCGCGCAAGAAATGCAGGCAGCTGAATCACATCACAGACGTCAGCCACTGGCTGACACTGGTAGATTTCATGAACATCGGTAATAACGGGAACCTTGAAGGTCTGTTTGATTTCTTCAAAGATCTTCAGCCCCTCTTCCATACCCGGGCCACGATAGGAGTGCACAGAAGAACGGTTGGCCTTATCAAAGGAGGCCTTGAATACGTAGGGAATACCCAGCTTCTCGGTCACTTGCACATAGTGCTCTGCGATCTGCATCGCCAGATCGCGGGACTCGAGAACGTTCATACCACCGAATAAAGCAAAAGGCAGATCGTTGGCAACCTCGATACTGTTAACACCGCCTTTACCTACGGCAATTTTTTTCTGACTCATAGTCTCTCTACTCAATTCCATTCATTGCTGCACCAGTTCGATCATCCCTGTTCTACTTCCGTTATCCCTGCTCCACTTCCGTCATCCCTGCGAAAATCAGGGATCTCGTGAAGCTCGCAGTCTGTATCAAGAGATTCCTGCGTTCGCAGGAATGACGAAGCCCATTGCGAACGGCGTGTCGCTCTTATGCTTTGTTATCCACCGCAGCCTGAATGTAGCTGGTAAACAGCGGGTGGCCATCGCGAGGAGTCGAAGTAAATTCGGGGTGGAACTGACACGCCAGGAACCAGGGGTGATCTTCGATTTCAACCACTTCCACCAGGGTATCGTCCGCGGACCAGCCACCGATCTTCAAACCAGCCTTTTGCAGCTGATCAACATAGTTATTATTCACTTCGTAGCGATGACGATGACGCTCAACGATCACATCATCGCCATAGACATCGCGAGCACGGCTGCCGGCCACCAGGCGGCATTCTTGTCCACCCAGACGCATGGTACCACCCAGATCGGAGCTCTCGTCGCGCTGCTCTACACCACCTTCTGAAGTGACCCATTCAGTAATCAGGCCGATAACCGGGTTGGCTGTCTCTTTGTTAAACTCGGTGCTGTTGGCGTCTTTCAGGCCCAGCACATTGCGGGCAAATTCGATGACGACGGACTGCATACCCAGACAGATGCCCAAGTACGGAATTTTGTTTTCACGGGCATAGCGCACGGCAGTCAGCTTGCCTTCCAGGCCTCGCTCACCAAAGCCGCCTGGCACCAGAATAGCGTCGGCGTCTTCAATCAATTTGGTACCTTCTTTCTCAACGTCTTCAGCATTGATGTAGTTAACGTTGACCTTGGTACGGGTGTGAATGCCCGCATGCACCAGGGATTCATTCAGTGACTTATAAGCGTCCAGCAGTTCCATATACTTGCCGACCATCGCCACAGTGATCTCGTTCTGCGGGTTCAGCTTGCCATCGACTACCGAATTCCACTCAGACAGATCCGCCTCTGGCGCTTCCAGACGGAAGTTGTCCAGAACGATTTGATCAAGATTGTAGCTCTTCAAAAGCTCAGGAATGGAATAGATAGTCTTGGCATCGGGCAGAGGCACAACGGCGCGCTCTTCCACGTTGGTAAACAGGGCGATCTTGCGACGGGAGTCGGCGTCTACTTCTTTCTCGGAACGACACAGCAGAATTTCCGGCTGCACACCAATGGAACGCAGCTCTTTTACAGAGTGCTGAGTCGGCTTGGTTTTGGTTTCACCGGCAGTGGCAATATAGGGAACCAGGGTCAGGTGGATCCACTGAGCGCGCTCACGGCCCAGTTCTACTTTCAGCTGACGCGCGGCTTCCAGGAATGGCTGAGATTCGATATCACCCACAGTGCCGCCGATTTCAACCAAGGCGATATCGGCGTCCTTACCACCTTCCAATACACGGCGCTTGATTTCATCAGTGATGTGCGGGATCACCTGAACGGTGCCGCCCAGGTAGTCACCACGGCGCTCTTTACGTAGTACGGTCTCGTAGACTCGGCCGGTGGTAAAGTTATTGCGACGGCTCATCTTGGTGCGGATAAAACGCTCGTAGTGGCCAAGATCCAGATCGGTCTCGGCACCATCTTCGGTCACATACACTTCACCATGCTGAAACGGGCTCATGGTACCCGGATCCACGTTGATGTAGGGGTCCAGTTTGAGCACGGTGACTTTGAGTCCACGGGCCTCAAGAATGGCACCCAATGAGGCCGAGGCGATGCCTTTTCCTAAAGAAGAAACAACACCGCCGGTTACGAAGATATAACGCGTCATGTAAAACCTTGCTGAAATGTGGTCAGAGTATAGTGCAGGTTGGTATCAATTCGTTGAAAAACAACGCAATCGCATGCATTGATGACCACCCTTGGGATGGGGCGCCAGTTTACCGGAAAGCGTTTTTTGCCTCAATTGTCCCAAGGCAAGTTTTCCCGGATTTACGCCAAAAGTTTAGGGTGCTATCGGACAAGGTTACAGCGGACGCTGCCAGCTCAGGCGCACCGCATTCGGTGATTGACCAAAGTAGTCGTGGCACACCCACAGATCCCCTACCGCTACAATCTCCTCCCCAAGGCGTAATACCGGAACTCGGTCTCGCAGCCAGGGCTCCAGGCGATATTCCTGCAACAGCTTTTTCAGCGTTTGCGAGTGCCCACGGCCCGCGGGTCGGCAGCGATCACCGGGCTGACGCAGAGTCACCTGAACCTCGCTGCCCGAGGGCAAGCACAGGCCTTCACCAGCATCTTGCCAGGCCAGCAATTCAGCTCCAGGCCAACGCAGTGGCGACTGCAAATCCCAACTAGTATCGGGTGGCCGCGTCAGTGCGACAGTGTCCGGCAGCCAGTAGAGGCGCCCCTGAAAATGGCGGATACTCATGTCGCCCCAGCGCACTTGCGCTTTGGCATCGGGTCGTGGCACCACCAGCTGTGCTTCCAATTGCTGCAAGTGCACCGAATCCGGCGCCGGCAGTTGCAGTCGGCGAGCCACCTCACGTATCAGATTGCCGCGGCGGAACTCGCTCAGCGATTGCAGCGCGGCCAGATCCAGGCTCCAGCCCCAGCGTTCCGGGCGCAGCGCCGCGAGCGCCACATCCAACTCCGCCTGCTCTTGAATCTGCTGATCTGCCTCACCGCAGAGTCGCGCACTTTGCTGCCAACGCTCGGCAAAACCGGGCCAGCGCTGCTCTAACAAAGGCAGAACCGAGTGGCGTAAATAGTTTCGATCAAAATCCAGAGATTCATTGCTTTCATCATCGACCCAGCTCAGACCGAAGGTGTTGGCCCAGTCATGCAGCTGCAGCCGACTGACATCCAAAAGCGGCCGCAGCAATACGCCATTGCCCAAACTTCTCACTTCGGGCATAGCAGCCAACCCCTTGGGGCCAGCACCACGCATCAGGCGCAACAACAGGGTTTCGGCCTGATCATCGAGATGGTGAGCCAGAAGTAAAGCATCTCCCCGCTGCATCATTTCTTCAAAGGCCTTGTAGCGCTGATCCCGTGCTGCCGCTTCCAGCCCACCGCCTTGATTGGAGACTGAAACACGGCAAACTTGCAATGGAACTCCCAGAACACTGCAGACTTCTTCGCAGTGCTGCTGCCATCGACCCGAGTTCGACGACAATCCATGATTAATGTGTATGGCCTGAATAGGGCGCGACTCTCTGCTCTGATTTCGCAGCTGAGTCAGTAGATGCAGCAGCACTGTGGAATCAAGCCCCCCGCTGTACGCCACAACAAGGCGAGCAGCAGTGCTGTGCTCTGCTAGAAAGCGAAATAGGGAATGATTCAGGGAAGCGTGAGACACAGTGACCTCTATCTGGAGCGGGGAAAGCAACTTCAATAAGCGGACATTTTCAGGTACGACACCATCCTGTGCAACCCAATACAATATTGTTAAGAGAGCTTATGTCAGGCTAGGGGCCTGTCGATACTTAAAATGAAGACGCCCTCTCAACACACCGCCCCTTGGTCATATTGGCCACACCCTCGGTTGGCTTTACAATGTTTGAAAACAGTAACAATAAGTACAGTATCGCAACCATGAAAAACAAAACACCGGCGCCCTACGGCAGCTGGGCCTCCCCCATCCACAGCAGTCTACTCACTCAGAAAAGCGTGCGTCTCGGCGAGCCTAAAATCACCGCCCAGGGCATATTTTGGCTGGAGTCCCGACCTCAGGAACAGGGCCGTTCGGTGCTGGTAATGCAACGCGATGGGCGCACCCAGGACATCACTCACAAACCCTTCAGTGTTTTCAGCAGGGCTCACGAGTATGGCGGCGGCAGCTATTGCCTCAGTGACAGGCATGTATTTTTTGTCAATGCCTCTGATCAGGCTGTCTATCGCATGGCATTACCCACCGAAGATCATATTGATCTCACGGGGCAGCAAATCACGCCAGAATCACAACGACGATTTGCCGATTTGAGCCTGGACTTGCGCCACAATCGCCTGATTGGGGTGTGTGAAGATCACACCAACAAAGATCAGGAGCCGGAGACATCCGTGGTCGCGATCGATTTGGATTCCGGCCAGGTATCGACGCTGCTTAGTGGCCACGACTTCTATTCAAACCCCACGCTGTCAGCCGATGGCGAAAAAATCTGCTGGCTGTGCTGGGATCATCCCAATATGCCCTGGGATCATACTGAGTGCTGGATAGCTGATCTGGATCATCTGGGACATGCAGTACACCCAAAGCGCATTGCAGGAGATACCGTAGAATCCGTATTTCAACCTCAGTGGGGACCCGATGGTGCCCTTTATTACGTTTGTGATCGCAACGACTGGTGGAATTTGTACTGTTATGACAAAGACCGCACGCGCAGCATCACTTGCCTCGAAGCCGAATTTGCCACGCCACAATGGGTGTTTGGCATGTCGTGCTATGGTTTTTTGGACGATGACAACATCCTTGCTGTCGCCAGTCAGAATGGCCAATGGCAGATGTATCATATTCATCTGCTGACGCTGAACATCACTCCCATAGCCAGCGAATGGACAGACCTCAGCAATCTGCGCACTAACCAGAACAACCAGGCCGTAGTGTTTGCCGCCAATTCAGGGAAAGCCAGCCGCCTGCTGGAACTGACCTTCGACGGCAGTCAGCTGCAAGACAGCAGAGCCGTTACCTTCTCCAGCGACAACCACTTTGAAGAAGGCGAACTCAGCAGCCCTCAAGCCTTTACCTTCAGCACAGGTGTAGCGAGAGACCGCGAGGCTCATGGCTTTTTCTACCCCCCGGCCAATCCAGAATACACCGGTCCCGCCGGCGACAAGCCGCCTCTGCTGGTGTTCTGTCATGGCGGCCCCACCGGAGCTACTGAGACAGGGCTAAATTTAAAGATACAGTACTGGACCAGTCGAGGCTTTGCGGTGGCGGATATTAACTACCGCGGCAGCACTGGCTATGGCCGATATTACCGTGAGCAGCTCAAGGGACTGTGGGGCATCAGCGATGTGGAAGATGTGTGCGCCGCAGTTGAACACCTGGCAGCACAGGGGCTTATTGATCCCGATAAGGCCGCCATTCGCGGCAGCAGTGCCGGAGGATACACCGTGCTGGCCGCCCTGACATTTACCGACAGCTTCAAGGCTGGCGCGAGTCTCTACGGCATCGGCAACCTGGAGACTCTGGCTCTGGACACCCATAAATTTGAAGCCCGCTACCTGGACTCCCTTGTTGGGCCCTACCCCGAGTGCCGAGACATCTATCTAGAGCGCTCCCCCATTCATCGCCCGGATGGGCTAAATTGCCCTGTTATCTTCTTCCAGGGATTGGATGACAAGGTGGTACCCCCAAATCAGGCAGAGGCTATGGTAGAACTGTTGCGCGACAAAGAGATCCCCGTGGCCTACGTACCTTTTGCTGGCGAGGGGCACGGCTTTCGACAAGCTCAGAACATACAGCGCTGTCTCGAAGCGGAACTGAGCTTCTACGCCCAAATCTTCGGCTTCGCGCCGGCTGGCGATATCTTGCCTGTCGATCTTATTCGGGGCCCTCGATAGTGGGGCGCTGGAGACCACCGAGACAGCGAGGATCGGCCTATATCACGCCCGCCGGAGCAAAACGCCTGCAGGATGAGCTCACTTACCTGTGGAAGGTAGAGCGTCCCGAGATCACCCAGACCGTCCACGAAGCGGCAAAAAATGGTGATCGTTCTGAAAACGGCGACTATATTTATGGTAAGCGACGCTTGCGGGAAATTGACAGCCGTGTCAGATTTCTAACCAAGCGCCTTGACGAATTGACTGTGGTAGATCAGATTCCACAAGAGCAGGACAAGATATTCTTTGGAGCATACGTGACTGTTGAAGATGAGCTCGGCGACGAACAAACCTTCCAGATTGTAGGCCCGGATGAATTTGACCTTAATCAGGGACGCTTAAGCATGGATTCGCCCTTGGCTAAGCAATTGCTCGGCAAATTTCTGGACGACGAAATTTATCTGCGCACTCCGGAAGGATCCAAAGAGTTTGTAATCACAGACATAGTCTATAAACCCTACGCTCAGGAATAGCACTTTGCCAGACATCAAGAAGCACTTCAGCAGCCTCTTTTGGAAGCTGACCGTATTGCCCATTAGTCTGATAACCCTACTGCTCGTAATATTAGCCGGCTATCTGCTTTTGAGTACCAACGCTCCCTGGCTGAGTATTGGTATGATTATGGTTTCCGGCGGTATAGTCGCCGCCAGTATCGTCCTGCTCGCACAGCAGTTTTCCAGCCGTTTGCGGAACCTCAATACACTGCTCCCCATGCTTGGCGAGGGGCGTTTTCAAGAAGTACACGACGCCCTGAGCATTGAACAGCCACTCAAGCGCTACAACGAATTGGATGAGCTGGAGGCCTCTCTCTGCAGCTTGTCGCAAACCATGGAAGATCAGGACAAGAATATCGATTTCCACAACAAGGAAATCGAACGCATGTCTTTGTTTGACAGTTTAACCGGCCTGGCCAATCGGCACCTGTTTCTCTACGAAGTCCAGAATGAACTGATGGATATTCGCGAGAGCAAACGCGAAGGGATGATTGCGTTAATTCTTCTGGACCTGGATAAATTCAAACGCATCAATGACTCTCTGGGGCACCAGATCGGCGATCTGATGCTGGAAAAACTGGGTAAGCGTCTTTCAAAAGCAACCGAAACACTTGGCGTTGTCGGCCGTCCAGGCGGCGACGAATTCGCCATTTTGCTGCGCAATCTCAAGCGGGTCGAACAGCTCGACGGCCTGTGTGAGAAATTGCTGGAACTGATTTCACGTCCAATCAATCTCGGGGATTCGTCTGTAGTGGTTAATTGCAGCCTCGGTGTCGCCGCCTGCACTGGCGAGGATTCCGCCAGCGATCTGATGCGCCACGCCGAAATCGCCATGTATAAAGCCAAAGATAACGGCGGCAACCAGTCCTGTATATTTGCGCCGGAGATGGCCTCAGAAGCTCACGAAACCCTGCTCATGGAAAGTGAAATCCGACGCGCTTTCGAAGAGGAAGAGTTCACCCTGTACCTGCAACCCAAGGTGGATATGGGCAACAAGATTCGCAGCTTCGAAGCACTGGTGCGCTGGGACCACCCCGAAAAAGGCATAATCCAACCCGGGGAATTTATCCCCGCCATGGAGAGCATGAATTTTATCAGCCAGCTGGACGACTGGATTCTGGAAACAAGCTGTCGTCAGCTTAAGGTCTTGATGGCGCACTACCCCGGGCTATCCGTTGCAGTCAATATTTCTTCCACGCGCTTCGCCGAGCACAGTTTTCTCGATTTTCTGCGCAAGTGTATCAAGGACTATGAAATCAATCCGGCCCATCTGGAGCTGGAAATTACTGAATCCATGTTGATGGAAAATATGGCTGGAGCCATGGAAATCCTCACAGTGATTAAAGAAATGGGCATCAGCATTGCCATTGACGACTTTGGCACTGGCTATTCATCTCTGAGTTATCTGAAAGACCTGCCCGTCAGTACTGTAAAAATCGACCAAGCTTTTATTCGCGATATTCCCGAAAGTGAGAAAGACATGCAAATATCTTCGGTGATTATCTTCCTTGCTAACCAACTTAATTACAAAGTGGTTGCAGAAGGCGTGGAAACCAAAGCTCAGGTCGACTTTCTGAAAGCCAGCAAGTGCGACCTGATGCAGGGTTACTATTTCAGCAAGCCGATTCCCGCTCACAAAGTGCTGTTGATGCTGGAGACCGAGCGCCTTATAGGCCTCGGCCTGGATGACGACGAACTGCATCTGGACGACTTTGACGAAGCCCAGAGCCTCGACGACCTGTCATCAACCAGTAACAGCAGTACCGCCAACTGATCGTATCAATACTCCCTGATGTTAGAGTACGGCCTTGATGGATGCAGCCAGGTAGTCAATATTCTTCTGATTGATTCCCGCAATATTGACGCGACTGGAATCCACCATATAAATACTGAACTCATCTTTAAGACGAGCCACCTGAGTCTTGGATAAGCCCAGGAATGAGAACATCCCTTTCTGCTCAGTGATAAAGGAAAAATCCCCACTGGATGCCAACGACGATGCAAGCAGTGCACGCAGTGATTTGATGCGCTCACGCATCTCTGCAACATCAGCGTGCCACTGTTGCTTTAGATCAGAGGATAGAATGGTTTCCACCAGTCCCGCCCCATGCGCAGGGGGCATTGAGTAGATCGCTCTAGCGACTTTCTGCAAATGACTTTTAGCATTATTGCTGGCCGCTAGGCTTTCACTGACAACGGTGATAGCTCCCGCTCGCTCGCGATAAAGACCAAAGTTCTTTGAACAGGAACTGGCTATTAGCATTTCGGGCAACTCACGAGCCAGCAAACGTAAACCGGCAGAGTCTTCCTCAAGACCATCGCCAAAACCCTGGTAGGCCAAATCAACAAAAGGAATAAAGCCTTTGGTTTTGGCCAAATCAGCGATAGCTCGCCACTGCGGCAATGTCAGATCCGTACCACAGGGGTTATGGCAACAACCGTGCAGTAACACCAAGTCACCCGCCGGAACGGACTTCAATGTTTCCATCATTGCGTCGAAGTTTACCGCCTGGGTTTTGGGATCGTAATAAGGGTATTCTTTTAGCGCAACTCCGGCACTACCCAATAGAGGGATGTGATTTGCCCAGGTCGGCGTGCTTACCCAGATGGTAGCGTCTGCGTTAATTTCCTTAACCAGTTCAGCTCCGAGACGCAGCGCTCCGCAGCCACCCGGGGCCTGCTGAGTTGCAGCCCTCTTCTGCAAGTCGACGTCATCTGACAGAATTAATTGCTGCACCAGAGCGTTGAACCCCTCATTGCCCGCCGGCCCTTGATAAGCCTTGGTCGTTTCCGCAGCAATCAGGCGACGCTGTGCTTCTGTTACGGAGGTAAGAACCGGAGTATCGCCCAGCTCGTTCTTGTAGACACCAACACCCAAATCCACCTTATTGGGATTGCTATCAGCACGATAAGCAATGGACAAGCCCAAGATAGGATCTGATGGTAAAGCTTCAAGCTTTTCAAACATGAGTAACTCCGGTTCATTAAAGGCGACGCTATTATGCTTTCCCCCCGAGATGATGAGAAGCGTCTAATTACAGCAAAATAGTGGTAAGCCCAAACAGTGAAACTATACTGAGAGTGAAATATTTGCAGAGAAACAGAGGTACAGTCATGCCGGAGCCCCACCAACTGGACGAATTCGACATAAAAATCCTAATTGCACTGCAGGAGAATGCCGATTACTCCATGAATGAGCTGGGGGATCTTGTAGGGCTGAGCCATACCCCTTGCTGGAGACGCATAAAAAAACTAGAAGCAGAGGGCTATATTAAAGGCAAGGTTACTCTGCTCAATCCAAGACTGCTAAACCTCAGCGTTTGCGTACACGCCTACGTCACCATAAAAAGTCACGATGAGAGCTCACTTAACGCCTTTGAAACGGCCGTGCAGGATGTGCGGGAAATTGTAGAATGCTACTCAACTACCGGAGAAAAAGACTATCTCCTAAGAGTGGTTGTAGAAAGTGTTGAGCACTATGAGGCGCTGCTGAAACAAACACTTGTACACCTTCCCAACGTCGCATCTGTCAATTCCGCGTTTGCATTAAAGCAAGTGAAATACACCTCCGCATTGCCACTCAACGCACCATCAAGGCGTTGATTCAGACTGGCAACCAAACACCAGCAGAAAATTCAAACAAGTGTATAATCACCTTCCAGGTACGGGGTTCCGGGGCTTTATCAGTTAAAAGCTCCTCCCCTTTCTATTTTAACTACCCAGGAAGTAAAGCAATGAGCAAACGTGAAGTCGTGGTATTGAGCGGTATCCGCACCCCAATTGGTACCTTTGGTGGCAGCCTGAAAGATATTCCTCCAACCGATCTCGCCGGCAAGGTGGTTGCCAACGCCGTCGAGCGTTCCGGTCTAAATGCCGAGGATATCGACCACGTCGTTTTTGGTAATGTCACCCATTCTGATCGCCGCGATATGTACATGAGCCGTGTTGCCACACTGAAAGGAGGCCTGCCTGAATCAACTCCGGCACTTACCGTAAACAGACTCTGCGGTTCAGGGCTGCAAGCCGTTATTTCTGCCGCTCAGTTGGTATTACTGGGTGACGCCGATGCCGTAGTCGCTGGTGGTGCAGAGTCCATGAGCCGCGTGCCTTACTGGCTGCCAAATGCTCGCTGGGGTGCGCGTATGGGTGACGCTCAGATGGTCGACGCCATGACAGGAGCTCTGACTTGCCCCATGAACGACACTCATATGGGCATCACCGCTGAGAACGTAGCCGAAAAGTGGGGCATTAGCCGTGAAGAACAAGACCAATTGGCCGCTGAGAGCCACAACCGCGCCGAGAATGCCATTAGTAACAACTACTTCCAAGACCAAATTCTTCCCATAGAAGTAAAAACCCGTAAGGGAATGGTCACCTTCGACAACGACGAACACGTTCGTATGGGTGCAAAGGCCGAAGACATGGGCAAACTGCGCCCTGTATTCAAAAAAGACGGATCTGTCACCGCGGGTAACGCTTCAGGTCTGAACGATGCCGCAGCAAGTATTGTTATGATGGAACGCGAAGCAGCCGAGGCGAAAGGTCTTAAACCAATGGCCAAGTTGGTGGGCTACTCCTTCTCTGGCGTTGATCCGAAGTACATGGGAATCGGTCCCGTGCCAGCGGTTAAAACCCTACTGGAGAAGGCCAACCTGAGCGTTAACGATATTGACACCTGGGAAGTAAACGAGGCCTTTGCCGCGCAAGCTTTGGCAGTGGCTAAGGATCTTAACCTGCCGATGGATAAGGTTAACCCGAACGGCAGCGGTATTTCTTTGGGTCACCCTATCGGCGCTACTGGCGCAGTTATTACAGTAAAAGCCATTCATGAACTACAGCGCATCAATGGTCGCTACGCAGTTGTCACCATGTGCATCGGCGGCGGTCAAGGAATTGCTGCACTGTTTGAAGCCATGTAAGCCTGGCGGCAAATCACAAGAAAATAAAGTGCACGACGAAAAGGAAGCCATTAGGCCACTGCTGTCCCATAGTTTGTGATAAATAAGAAAGCCTGAATCTCTGTTGTTACAATGGATCTGCGAAGAAACTATTGAACAACAAGGGATTCAGGCTTTGTCACATCATAACACCGCCT
>JALUYN010000282.1 GCA_027012915.1 Cellvibrionaceae bacterium | reverse complement strand
CTCACCGCCCAGCTCATTGGACACGGCCTGAACCCGGGAGCCACGCATACCAACACAGGCGCCAACGGGATCAATACGGCGATCGTTGGTCTTCACCGCAATCTTGGCCCGGGAACCGGGATCACGGGCAGCGCCGCGAATCTCGATCAGATCTTCAGCAATCTCGGGCACTTCGATGCGGAACAGCTCGATCAGCATCTGCGGAGAGGTGCGGCTGAGAATCAACTGGGGACCGCGGTGATCCGTACGGATCTCCAGCAGCAGCGAACGCACCCTGTCACCCATCCGGAACGTCTCGCGGGGGATCAGGAATTCGCGGGGCAGCAGCGCCTCGGCATTGGCGCCCAGATCGACAATCACGTTGTCGCGAGTAACCTTCTTGACGGTACCCGACACCAGCTCACCAACGCGGTCGCGGTAGCTGTCCACAATCTTGGTGCGTTCAGCTTCACGAACCTTCTGGAAGATAATCTGCTTGGCAGCCTGGGCGCCAATGCGGCCAAAGGCTTCGGATTCGATTTTCTCCTCGTGGATATCGCCAGGCTTCAGGGCCGGGTCGATTTCCTCGGCTTCCTGCAGGGTGAGCTCAGTGCCCAGCGCAGGAACGGCATCGTTATCCACCACCAGCCAGCGGCGGAAGGTTTCGTATTCGCCGGTTTTCCGGTCGATTGATACGCGGATATCCGCCTCTTCGTCTTCAAAGCGTTTTTTGGCAGCGGTGGCCAGTGCCAGCTCGATCGCTTCAAAAATCACATCCTTCTCGACACCTTTCTCGTTCGAGACGGATTCAACCACCAGCAAGATCTCTTTACTCATTGGATTGCCCTGCCCTTAAAATCAACTGTGCGTCCACGGACTTTATTCAAATCGTTCACTCAAACACCGGCACGATGTGGGCTTTTTCAATGCTGTCGAATGGCAGCAGATACTCGTGATCATCAACGACCACAACCACATCATCACCTTCCACGCCTTTGATCAGCCCCTGAAACTTCCGGCGACCTTCAAATGCCATCCGGAGACGAATCTGAACCTGGTGACCAACAAAGGCCTCGTATTGCTCTAGACGAAACAGCGGGCGATCCATCCCCGGGGATGAGACCTCCAGTGTGTATTCGGTCTGGATGGGATCTTCCACATCCATCACACCGCTGATCTGGCGACTGACTTTCTCACAGTCGTCGACTCCGATGCCGTTTTCGGCATCGTCAATAAACACCCGTAACAGGGAATGATGGCCCTGCGAGCGGAATTCAATGCCCCAGAACTCATACCCCAGACCTTCCACCACGGGCTGAAGAATGTCTTCCAGTTGCTTAAGCTTGGCTGACAAGTTGTGCCTTCTCCGTTATCAATTTACCGGCCACAAAAACAAAAAAAGGGCTGTTTTATCAGCCCTTTTTATGCACCAGGGCCCTTTGCGCCAGGCCCCTTAATCAAAAAGCCCCTGACAATGGGGCCTTTTGTTGCAAGAACTCGCAGGAAGCAAACCGGTGTACCGCTTCCTGCTGACAGACACCTGGCCTGCCAGAAACCCGCCAGCACCACGCGGCAGGTCCCAATATCCGCCGGAGTATAGAGACGCCGGACAGACTGGTCAAGGACTGACCAAAAAAAACGGCCTGGAAACTCCAAGCCGTTTTTCTTCTAATATGGTGCCCGGGGCCGGACTCGAACCGGCACGGCTTTCGCCACTACCCCCTCAAGATAGCGTGTCTACCAGTTTCACCACCCGGGCAACATTCTTACTCGAGTTCAGGGAGATCAGACTCCCCACCCTCGGCTTCGCTGGCTGCGGCTTCGCCATTGTCAGCAGCGGTATCAGCAGGGGCGGCGCTGCTGGATTCCTGAACAACTGGAATACCGGCTTCGCCTGCCACTTCGGCACGCTGCTTGGCAAAAATCGCCAGCGAGAAACTTGTTACAAAAAATACCACTGCGAGCAGAGTCGTGAAGCGGGTGAGAAAGCTACCGCTACCCTGACTACCAAACACAGTCTGCGATGCACCACCACCAAAGGCAGCGCCGGCATCTGCGCCTTTGCCCTGCTGGATCAGCACCAGACCCACCAGCGCCACCGCGATCACCACGTGCACAACGACTACCAGCGTTTCTACCCAATCCATAACGACTCTCGCGAACCTTTAAATTCAGGTACCCGCCGGAACACTCCGACAAATACTTACAAAATCTTCTGCTTTGAGCGACGCTCCGCCGATCAAACCGCCGTCAATATCCGGCTCGGCAAAAAGAGCGGCTGCATTATCCGCTTTTACACTGCCCCCGTAAAGGAGGGAAATCTCATTGGCCGGCGCGCCCATCTCTGAAAGCACCTGCCGAATCGACGCATGCATTGCCTGCGCGTCCTGTGCCGTAGCGGTTTTACCTGTTCCGATCGCCCAGACAGGCTCATAGGCAACCACTACACGCTGCCACTGCTCGCTTGCGACCGTCGCAAGGCCTGCCTTTACCTGGG
>JALUYN010000281.1 GCA_027012915.1 Cellvibrionaceae bacterium | reverse complement strand
CCTGTTATAGGGATGTACTACCGGGAGCCCCTTGGCCCAGCGATAGGCGGTGTCAGGATCTGCGCTGCGATTGCTATTTAGAAAGGCATCAAAGGAATAGGAAGTGTGCAAGTGGGTATCACCAAACAACAATTGATCGGGGAACACATCTGCGCCGGGTGCATCACTCTCCTGAGAAAAGGCGGGTGAACTGCCCAACCCCAGAGCTATGGCGAATGCCAAATGGGAAAGTTTCATCATCTCTCCTTATTTCTTGTTTTTATCATCGATATTACTTATCGGAATTTTTTATCCCAACTTCGGTATTCAAAACCCCGACGCCGCGGTATTTGGAGGCCCCTACACCAACACTCTACCTTATCAACTGAAAAGCAGTTGATAAAAAACGAAAAAACCCGCCGAAGCGGGTTTCAAACAATCTGCATTCAGTGGATCACTGCAGTGTTTATTGCATGCCTTGAACCATGGTGATCATCACGCCCGCCGCAACGGCAGAACCAATAACACCCGCCACATTGGGGCCCATCGCGTGCATCAACAGGAAGTTCTGAGGGTTGTACTCCAGCCCTACCTTGTTGGATACGCGAGCCGCCATAGGTACAGCGGAAACACCAGCTGAGCCAATCAGAGGGTTAATCTGCTGATCGCTAAACTTGTTCATCAGTTTCGCCATAATCACACCCATGGCAGTACCGATACCAAAGGCCACAATACCCAGAGCCATAATGCCCAGGGTTTTGGTGTCCAGGAATACGTCTGCCGCCAATTTTGAACCCACAGACAGTCCCAGGAAGATGGTGGTGATATTGATCAGAGCGTTCTGAGCCGTGTCCGAAAGACGATCTACGACGCCACACTCTTTCATCAGGTTACCAAAGCAGAACATACCCAGCAGTGGCGCCGCAGAAGGCAGGAAAATGGCCACTGAAATCAATACGATAATCGGGAATACAATCTTCTCGCGCTTGGACACGGGACGTAGCTGAGTCATAACGATTTGACGCTCTTCCTCAGTGGTCAGTGCCTTCATGATTGGCGGCTGAATCATTGGAACCAGAGCCATATAGGAATAGGCAGCGACCGCAATCGCACCCAGCAATTCGGGCGACAGAATCGAGGCCACGTATATCGCCGTAGGCCCGTCTGCACCACCAATAATACCAATAGCAGCGGCGTCGGCGATGGTGAAATCCATCAATCCCAAGGCACTCAGACCCACCGCGCCCAGAACAGTGGCAAAAATACCGAACTGCGCGGCAGCTCCCAGAAACAGCGTGCGAGGATTAGCCAGCAATGGACCAAAATCTGTCATGGCGCCCACCCCCATAAAGATCAACAGTGGCGCGATGGTCGAACCGATTGCCACTGAGTAGAACTTGTAGAGCATGCCGCTTTCAAACCCGGCGTTGGACGCAATTTGATTGGCCAACAGTACCTGCTCCGCAGGTGCATTGAGCATTGCCGCCTTAATGTCCTTGTAGCTCTCATAGCTGGTTACGGCCAGTGCGTCCGCAATCGCTTGCACGACCTCCGGACCACCAGACATCAATGCATTCTGAACCGAAGAGTACGCCAGGCCTGCGCCCGGAATGTTCGCCAGAATACCGCCAAAGCCGATGGGAACCAGCAACAGAGGTTCGAAGTTTTTGTTAATGGCCAACCACAATAGCAGTAGACCGATACAGATCATCACGACCTGTCCGGGCCCCTGAAACTGGGCCAGACCGGAATCGTTCCAAAGTCCGATTAAGCTTTCCATTTAGTTCACTCCCCCGGACTTATGCGATGGTCAACAGCGTATCGCCGACGGCAACAGAGTCGCCCTCTTTAACACTTACACTGCCGATGGTGCCGGCTTTAGGCGCGCGCACTTCGGTTTCCATCTTCATGGCTTCAAGCACAATGATCAGATCACCTTCCTGTACCGCCTGCCCCGGAGTCGCATGCACTTTGAAGATATTACCGGCAAGAGGTGCAGGCAGAGGTTCACCACCAGTTACCGCAGCAGCACCTGCCGCAGGCACAGCTGCAGCAGCACCACCAATCGGGGCAATGCCCGTCAGGTCACCACCATTGGATACGGTGACTGTGTAGGAAGCGCCTTCCACTTCAACGGTGTAAACCTCTTCGCCAGCATCGTTGGTGACGACAGAACCTTCCTTGCCAGTAGGAACCGGCTCGAATGCATCCGGATTGCCACGGTTTTCAAGGAACTTCAGACCGATCTGCGGGAACAGTGCGTAGGTCAATACATCGTCGATCTCGCCCTCACCAGTGGTAAGATCAATGCTCTTCTCTTTAGCCAGACCACGCAGCTCGTCAGCCAGTTTGTCCATCTCAGGCTCCAGCAGATCCGCTGGACGACAGGTAATGGCCTCAGCGCCGTCAAGAACACGAGCTTGCAACTCTTTGTTGTATTCAGCTGGAGCGGCACCGTACTCGCCTTTCAGCACACCCTGGGTCTCTTTCGAGATAGACTTGTAGCG
>JALUYN010000280.1 GCA_027012915.1 Cellvibrionaceae bacterium | reverse complement strand
GGGCGATCTCTCTCGACACGCTCGCGGTATAGTTGATCAACGCCGAGCGCGCGGGCCCTGACATCAATCGCCAGATCATAGGGTTCTTGGCCGAGAAGGTGGCGATGTTTACGATGCGCCCCCAGCCCTTATCCTTCATTACCGGAATGTAGTGGCGCATGATTTCAATGGGCCCGAGCAGCGTAGTTTCGATGGACTCACGCCACATCTCCGGCGTCACCTTTAGAAAATCTCCGTTGGGCGCAGGTGGTTTGATGGTGATGGCCAGAATATCCGGATCAGGACACGCCTCGAACAACGCCTTTCGCCCTTCATCGGTAGAGGAATCCGCCACGACCGGTGTCACTTGAACACCGAATTTGTTTGATATTTCCTCTGCGGCCTTTAGCAGTCGTTCTTCGCGGCGTGCCGTAATCACCAGATCCGCCCCCGCTTGTGCCAGACGCTCCGCTGTGGCTCGCCCCATGCCGGCACTGCCGCCGGCCATAATGGCTTTTTTGCCTTTAATCTGTAGATCCATGTTTTACCTCAATAATTTGGTGCACGAACTTTTCGAGAACACTGTTACTTGGCCAAACCGAGCTTATCGAGACGCCAACGCAACGTGTCGATGCGGTCCTGACCGAAAAATGGCTCGCCATTCAATACCATGGTTGGTACTCCCCAGTGCCCCGCCTGATCCAGCAGCGCCTGGTTCGCCTCCACGTCCTCCATAGCATCGTATTGCGCAGTGGCGGCCTCCAAGTCAGCCAAATTGAGCCCAGCAGACGCCACGGCTTTGTCCAGGAAGTCACCCTGATCCCAATCTTTGGTGCCGCCGAATATCAAGTGGGACACCGCATAGGCCAGATCAATGCCCTTACCCCGGCGCTCAGCTTCAACTCCTAATGCGGTCAGGCGGTAAATGTATGGCTGCTCTTCGGCCACCTCGAAGGTTTCAAAGTCCTGAACAATGGGGTCCGGAGACGGCCATTCCATTTTCATACCCAGAAACTCCGCACGACGAAAGGCATCCAGGACGATGTAACGAGCCTTGTTCTGATTGTCACCGCTGAACAGCGTATCGCGAGTCCGCAAGGCAATAGGCAGCACGGGGCGAAGCTTTACCTCGACGTTGTAATCCTCGCGGAGTTTCAATAGATCCGGCGTGACGAGATAGGAATAGGGACTTCGAAAGGAAAAGAAAACATCAACTACTGGGTTCATATATGACCTCGTTATTAGAATGAAACAACGAGATCAGTGTAGATAATGCGACGGCCTTTGACAGTTCATTGACGGCCAAACTAAGGTCAGTTGTGACCGGATTGCGTCTCAAATGTACGGCTGCGATAGTCCTGTGGGGACTCCCCGGTCCAGCGCTTGAAGCTGCGGGCAAAATTAGAGGGATCACTAAAGCCCAGATCGTAGGCAATCGTGCTGATGGGCAAGCCCGCGACGGCAAGTAATTCTCGGGCTCGAGCCTGGCGTACTTCATCAACGATCTTCTTGTAGGAAGTCCCCGACTCACTCAGCTGACGCCGCAGGCTGCGCTCGGCCACCCCCAACTCCTTGGCAGCCTGGTCAATCGGTACAGCGTGATAGTGGCGCCCTGCTATCAACTGTCGCAGTTTGGCATCCACACCTTCACCAAAGAACGACTCGGCCAACTGCTTTTCGCACAGGCGCAACATATGTTGATGCATAACCGGATCAGCTCCCGCGATGGGGCGCTGCAAATACTCGGCGGGAAAGGTAACTTGATTAAACGGAGCATCAAAACGTACGGGAAAGCTCAAATCTTTGCTGAAATTGTCCCACCCTGATGGTTGCGGCAGCGATAACTCGGCACAACCCGAGACTCGCTCTTCGCCAAGCAACAGGCACCAAAAGTTCTCAGTGACTGCCAGACAACTGCCGACAACAAAGTACTCGATATCGCCGACATCCACAGCGGGATTCCAACGAATAACGACCTCGTCAGCCTGCTCTTGATAGTCAAATGACACAATGGAAAAGTTCAGAGAGATAAACTGCTGCAGTACTTTCAATGCAGTGGAAAAGAAATCACTGCTGAGAGCAGCCGCCGCGGGCAGACCTATGTTCAATGGATTAAAACGCGCCCCCATACGCATTCCCAGGTGGGGATCCCCGGTCAGGGCGATGGCATTTTTGACAAAGGTTCGATGCTGTTCAAAGGTGCAGCGATAATCTGGATCCTGCAATGCAGCCTCAGTGAGTCCAGTGCCCTTGAGCAAGGCCTCCGAGAGGTAGCCTTCGGCTATCAACGTGCGATACACAAAGCCGATATAGTTAATGGTTAACGCGGCATCTTTGGCAGTAAAACTTCTTTGACCCACAGCAATCTCGTCGATTTCTTATTCAACCGAAGACTAGGGCCTGTTAACACTAATTCTGATACTTCTGCTGGAGACTATTTTCGCTCCCAGTCAGGCGGTATGAGCGCCATTTAGTTGTTCTAAATAAGCGAATTCCAACGCAGCTGG
>JALUYN010000279.1 GCA_027012915.1 Cellvibrionaceae bacterium | reverse complement strand
CCGTCATGGCAATAATCGGGATATCTCTATCGTGATCGCCCTCACGAATCAAACGGGTAGTCTGGTAGCCGTCCATGCGCGGCATTTCCATATCCATAAGAATGGCATCGAAATGGCGCTCCTTGTGCTCATTGAGAATCTGAAACGCCTCCACACCATTGTTGGCCAGTGTGACCTGAACGTCCTTTTTGGCGAGTATGCCAACGGCGACCTTTTGGTTTACCAAATTGTCTTCCGCTAGCAGAATATGAGCTCCTCGCAGTATACGATCCTGCTCCTCGGCCGGAATTTCGTCGGGATCCTCATTAAACAGACTTTCGCCAAATGCCAGCGCTATCACATCGAAGATGCGCGAAGGCGTCACGGGCTTGCGAATAAAGCCATCGGTGTATATCAGCGGACTCTCTTCGGCTATTTCGTCGTGGGAGTAACTGGATATCAGAATGCACTTGGGTTTGTGCTCGATATCGTCCTGACTATTAATTAACTGGCAAGCCTCAAGCCCGTTGATGCCTGGCATTTTGTAATCCATCAACACCAACTCGAAGCAGGACGCCGGGTCGCCAGACCTGGAGCGAATCATCTGCAGCGCTTCCTCAGCCGAGCAAGCGGTTTCAGCCTTCAATTGCAGCGACTCCGCAGTGTTCTTTAATACCGTCAAAGCGGCGGGGTGGTCATCGACGATCAGGGTTCTCAGATCATGATAGCGCTGAGGTTCCGGGTGCAGAGTGCGCTCACCTAATTGGCTGGCATTGAAGAATGCCGTAAAAACAAACTGGCTGCCCTGACCAATATCACTCGATACGTTGAGAGCGCCACCCATTTGCGCCACCAGATACTTGCATATGGTGAGCCCCAATCCAGTACCGCCGGCGCTTCTCGACGTGGATGCGTCGGCCTGCATAAAGGGCTCAAACAGATGGTGTTGCTGCTCTTGGGAAATGCCGATTCCGGTATCCCGTACAACAAACTCCAATTCAATACTCTGGCCCTTTTGGAAGCGGCGTCGCGTTTCAATGGTAATCTCGCCGGAGTCGGTAAACTTAACCGCATTGTCGATCAAGTTGTGCAGAATCTGATGCAGGCGCCTTGAATCCCCCTTGATAAAGCGAGGCACCTTGCGCGACACATCAAAAATCAGCTCAATGCCCTTATCCGCAGCTCGCTCTTCAAAGTCGCTGGAAAGCTGTTCATAGATGCAATCGAGGTCAAAGTGATTGTTTTCCAAGAGGTATTTACCAGATTCCAGCTTGGAAAAGTCCAGCACCTCATCAATGATCTGCAGCAGGTTTTCCGCCGAGATATTGATGTTCTTGAGGTAGTCTTTTTGCTTACGGTTGAGTGAGGTGTCTTTGAGTAGGTGACCCATACCAATAATGGCATTCATGGGTGTGCGGATTTCATGGCTCATGCGAGTCAGAAATTCGGTGCGGGTTTGATTGGCCGCCAGAACTTGCTGTTTGGCGGTGCGCAACTCAGTTTGGTGTTCTTCGCACTGCTGTTGCAGCTCTGCAAGTCGGGATTCCAATTCCCGGATGCGAGCATCTTTTTTATTAGGCTTTGCGTCGTTATCCATAGGCACAAGCTGTCGCTCAATCGATTGAGTAATCCTCCTAGAATAGCCGATTATGACTCAGGCGCCAGAATATGACGCCATTATCAACAAATTTTTTGCGTATGTGTGGATCTAGCGCTTTTGCAACAGCTGTGCCGCGGCAGCGGCCGCCTCGCGCACCTGCTCAGGCGCTGTGCCACCAATGTGATCGCGCGCAGCCACCGAGCCTTCCAGAGTCAGTACCGTGAATACATCGTCCTGGATTTCATCGCTGAACTGCTGCAGTTCCTGCAGCGACATTTCCGAGAGATCCTTGCCTGATTCAATGCCATAGGCGACAGACTTGCCGACAATTTCATGGGAATCACGGAACGGGATGCCCTTGCGTACCAAATAGTCCGCCAAGTCTGTGGCAGTGGAAAAACCACGGCGCGCAGCTTCCAGCATATTGTCCTTTTTGGCTTGGATGGCTGGCACCATATCGGCAAAGGCTCGCAAACAGTCTTTAACCGTGTCCACGGCGTCGAACAACGGCTCTTTGTCTTCCTGATTGTCCTTGTTGTAAGCCAATGGTTGAGACTTCATCAGCGTCAGCAGGCTGATCAAATGACCATTGATACGGCCTGTCTTACCACGCACCAGCTCTGGCACATCGGGGTTTTTCTTCTGCGGCATAATTGAAGAACCGGTGCAGAAGCGATCTGGCAGATCAATAAAATCGAACTGCGCCGAAGTCCACAGCACCAATTCTTCTGACATGCGCGACATATGGGTCAGCAATACGCTGGCAAACGCGCAAAACTCAATAGCGAAATCGCGATCGGATACCGAATCGAGACTGTTGCGAGTGGGCTGATCAAATCCCAACAGCGATGCGGTCATATCGCGATCGATGGGGTAGGTGGTACCCGCCAGTGCGGCGGCTCCCAGTGGCGACTGATTAAGACGCTTGCGGCAATCCTGCAGGCGGCCAAAGTCGCGCTCTAGCATTTCATTCCAAGCCAGCAAGTGATGACCAAAAGTCACCGGCTGTGCAGTCTGCAAATGGGTGAAACCGGGCATGATGGTGTCCGCCTCAATCTCGGCCAATTGCACCATACCGGTCTGCAAACGGGTCATCTCGTTCGCTATCGCATCAATTTCTTCGCGCAACCACAGGCGGATATCGGTGGCCACCTGATCATTGCGCGAGCGCCCGGTGTGTAGCTTCTTGCCTGTAATACCAATTTTGTCGGTGAGCGCGGATTCGACGTTCATGTGCACGTCTTCCAGAGGGATAGACCACTGGATATCACCGTTTTCAATGTCCTGCTGCACTTCCTTCAGGCCATTGATGATTTTGTCTCGCTCTTCGGCGGTGAGTACACCTGCAGTTTCCAGCATGGTGGCATGGGCAATAGAACCCTGAATGTCGTGACGATAGAGGCGCTGGTCAAATTGAATAGACGCGGTAAAGCGCTGTACAAACGCATCGGTGGCCTCGCTAAAACGGCCGCCCCATTGCTGGTTGGTTTTGTCGTCTTGACTCATAAGTTCTTGCCTGTCGCTAAATTTGGATGGATATTGAGTGGAATTAGATCTCAAAATCGAGGGGCGATAGTATAACCCGTTCCCCGAGGAAAGCGGCACAAGTTCCCGCCGTGATTCCATCATTGTTTACAGGAGAAGCGTATCACCAGCGACACCGCCCACTGGCAACCCAAGCCCTTTATTCCCAACCTTTGCACGTTGCAGTCGGTGTTCCTGCTGGTGCTTCTGGGCGAATTGCTGGCCGTCTCCCTGTCCATTGCCGCTTCAGGTGTGGATCGTTTGAACTGGGCCGAACTGGGTTTGCACTCGATATTGATCCAATGGATTGTGCTGCTCAGTGCCGCCGCACTGTGCCCATTGCGCAACTGGCTGGCCAGCAGCCATCCTGTCGTAGCGGGGTTCAGCTGCTACAGCCTGGTACTCGCTCTGACTCTATTCTGCCAAGTATCGGGACACTGGGCGCTCTACCGTCAGATTCCGGAGGCCTCCCTGCTGATCAATACACTAACTCTGGCGGCCATCCTGGCGGGCATTGTGCTGCGCTACCTCTATATTCAACAGCAACTGCACAATCAACAGCAGGCAGAATTGGAAGCGCGTATTCAGGCCCTGCAATCGCGCATTCAACCCCACTTCCTGTTTAACAGTCTCAACAGTATCGCCAGCCTGATTGCTGTAAAACCGGATGTCGCCGAATCCATGATCGAGGACTTGTCCGATTTGTTCAGGGCCAGTCTCAAGGAACCGGGGTTGATTCCGCTGCGAGAAGAAATCAATTTGTGCCAGCGCTACATCGCCATCGAGCAACGCCGTCTGGGCGAGCGCCTGCAAGTGGAATGGAACCTCCCCGAAGACACTGAAGTACTCAATAAGATAGAGATACCCAGTCTGCTGTTGCAACCGCTGGTGGAAAACGCGGTGCATCATGGTATTCAACCTCTATCCGAAGGCGGCACTATTGTGATCACTGCGCAATTCCATCAGGGAGTTGTTGAAATTTCACTCAGCAATCCGCTCGCTGCTGCGCATAAGATCAATCACGGCAATCAAATGGCCCTGGGCAACATTGAACATCGGCTGCAGGCCCACTTTGGCAACGCGGCCAACCTGTCCACACAGAGCTCTGCCGACGAATACCAGGTAACAATTCGCTACCCTTCGAGCTCTGGAGAATAGAGCAGGGTTTTCGAAGTCGTCGCTTTTTGATGAAATAGCCCAACTCGTAACAGCCCACCAAACCAGGAATCGAAATGGACATTCTGATCGTAGATGACGAAACACTGGCCCGCGACCGACTGCGACGACTGCTCGAGGACAACAGCAGCTATCGTGTAACCGGGGAAGCCGCCAATGCCGAAGAGGCCCTGGATCAGGTGTTAGCCACGGATCCCGACATAGTCTTGCTGGACATCAGTATGCCCGGAGACAGCGGAATCGAGTTGGCACAACGTCTTGGTGACCTGGAAGACCCTCCGGCCATTATTTTCTGCACCGCTTACGACCAGCACGCTCTGGAGGCCTTTTCGGTCAATGCCAAAGACTACCTGCTAAAACCGGTGCGCCAGGAAAAATTGCTGGAATCCCTGAACAAGGTCAGCTCCCTCAACAAAGCACAACGCAGCTTGTTACAAGAAGCCGGAAATGACTCCGGACGGGCTCATATCAGTGCCAAAACTCGCCGTGGAGTCGAGCTCATCAGCGTAGACAGCGTGTTTTACTTCGCCGCGGACCACAAGTACGTGACCGTATACCATGAAGAGGGCGAGACCCTGATTGATGACACTCTCAAAGATCTGGAAAAGGAGTTCCCACAGCGCTTTGTGCGGATTCACCGCAACGCCCTGGTAGCACTGAATCGCATAGAAGCCATGGAAAAGAACCTGGACGGCCAGTTTGAAGTGCGCCTCAGCGGAACCGAACATCGACCTATCGTCAGTCGCCGCCACGTCAGCGCCCTGAAAGAACTGTTGACCCGGCTTTAACAAGCACCAATCGGCATCTGACGGTTATTGAACCATCCCCGAACTGGTATGATGCGCCCTGAATCGTATTGGGGAATCATCAACCATGAGCAAGACCTTGAGAATCGCTACTCGCAAGAGCGCACTGGCAATGTGGCAGGCGGAGTACGTTAAAGCCGAACTGGAAAAGCACCACCCCGATCTCACGGTTGAATTGCTGCCCATGACCAGTCGCGGCGACAAGATTCTCGATGTTCCCCTGGCCAAAGTCGGCGGCAAAGGGCTGTTCGTAAAAGAGCTGGAGCACGCCCTGCTGCAAGGGGAAGCCGATATCGCTGTGCACTCCATGAAAGATGTGCCGATGGAGTTTCCTGACGGCCTGGGACTGGCGGTCATCTGTCCACGCGAAGACCCTCGCGACGCCTTTGTCTCCAATCGCTTCGATAACTTGAACAGCCTGCCAGAAGGCAGTGTGGTGGGAACTTCGAGCTTGCGCCGCCAGTGCCAACTGCTGGCAAAGTACCCGCACCTGACCATCAAATTTCTGCGCGGCAACGTTAATACCCGCCTGCAAAAACTCGACGACGGAGAATATGACGCGATTATTCTCGCTGCCGCCGGCCTCCTGCGACTGGGGTTTTCCGAACGCATCCGCGAGTATATTGAACCGGAAGTCAGCCTTCCCGCCGGTGGGCAGGGTGCAGTGGGCATTGAGACTCGTCTAGCCGATCAGGCCATTGTGGATCTGCTCAAACCGCTGCACTGCACGCCTACCAGCTATCGAGTCGCCGCTGAGCGAGCAATGAACCGACGTCTTGAAGGCGGCTGCCAGGTGCCCATTGGCTGCTACGCAATACTGAAAGATCAAGATCAACTGTGGCTGCGCGGGCTGGTGGGAAGCCCCGATGGTCAGCGCATGCTGGAAGATCAAATCAGCGGCAGCGTCAACGATGCCGAAGCCCTGGGTATCCAACTTGCAGAACAGCTGCTGGATGCCGGTGCCCAGCAGATACTCGACGAAGTGTACGGCAACGAAGAGTCCTGATGCCCGCTGATCCTCTCTCCGGGCTGCGCGTCCTGGTCACTCGCCCACAACGACAAGCGGGCAAATGGCAGGCCCTGCTGCAACATCAGGGCGCCGCAACGTTGCGCGCGCCACTGATGGAGATTTCCCCTTTTGAAATTGGCGAACGCCGACCCGAAAACGATGCCATCGAGTCTCACCTGGCGAAGCTGGATCAATACCAGCACTTGATCTTTGTAAGCCAAAACGCCGCACACTGCGGCCTGCAGTGGATCTCTCACTGCAACGCAAAAATCGCAGACAACGCCCAATGCTATGCAGTGGGCACAGCTACCGCTGAGCGTTTACAGCAGGAGCAACTCACGGTAACCGCCGCTGGTAATACCATGAACACCGAAGCCCTGCTGGCATTACCACAACTGCAAGACGTCGATGGTAGTCAGATACTGATAATGCGAGGGCAAGGCGGCCGGCCTCTGATGGCCAAAATCCTCGAAGAGCGCGGCGCCAAGGTAGATTATCTGGAGCTGTACCAACGCGTACAACCCGCGACAACCACAGAACAGCTGAATAACAGCGACTGGGGCCAGGCCGGAGATATTGTTGCACTGCACAGCGGCGAGAGCCTGCAGAACTGGCACAATGTCATTGAACAACTGCAAAAGCCCGAATGGCTTCAGATACCGGTCTTGATACCCGGTGTCCGGGTACAGCAACTGGCGCAATCGCTGGGCTTTTCATCTATTATCACCGCAGACAACGCCACCGACAGGGAAATGAGTCAGAGCCTGTCCTCCTGGCACCGGCAACAGCATCGCAACTAGCAGCGACATCGGAATCCATTATGAGCATAACTCCATCCGAAACCCCAGAATCCCCAAGCACAGCCCCGAAGGTGTCTCCGGCAAGCTCGACACAGCAATCAGCGCGCTCCAATTCAGCGATATTGATTGTGCTGTTGGTGCTAGGCGCAGTGATGGCTGGTAGCGGGTATTGGGGTTGGCAACAACTGCAATCGTTGCAGCTGACACAAACCCAATTACAGCAACAGCTGAAGACCCAAACACAAGAACTGCGGGGCGTGTTAGTACAACAGCAATCAAGTACCAGCAAAAGCGAACTGCAGTCGCTGCTGGCCGGGCTGGATAAACGCCTGGCAAACACCGCTTCAAGACTGCGCAATCTCGAATCCACCGACCGCCAGGATTGGTTGTTGGCCGAGGCTGAATATCTGCTGCGCCTGGCCAATCAACGCATGTTGATGGAGCGCGGTACCCAGGGTGCTCTGGCGCTACTTGAAAACGTCGACCAACTGCTGCGTGACCTCGATAACGACGACCTCTTCGCCGTACGCCAGCAACTGGCCCGCGATATCACGGCCCTGAAGCTGGCTCCTGTGGTCGACCGCAGCGGTCTCTACTTGCAACTTGCCGCACTGGCAGAGTCCATTGAGCAGCTGCCCGATTTGCCCAGCGATATGAATGTCGAAGAAGAGCCCGTGCCCATTGCCGAAGCCATGCTCGACGAAGCGCAGCGGCAACAACCGGGCGTCTGGCAACAACTTCAAAATCATTTCTGGTCGGCCATGGCCGTCGTCGGCAAACACATTCGCATCCGCCATCACGACCAGCCTATAGTGCCGGTGCTGCCACCAGAGAGCTCTGCCTATGTACGTCAGAATATTCGTCTGATGCTGGAACGTGCTCAGCTCGCCATGCTGCGGGAAAACTCCGATATCTACCAACACAGTGTCAAACAAGCCCGCGTGATACTGCTGCGCTATTTTGCGACCCAGGAGCGCGCCCAAATCATTGCCGGGGAACTGGAATCCCTGGCCAAGGTAGCCGTCCATACCGAGCTGCCAAATATCGGCGGGTCTCTGTCGGCGCTGCGCGAGCACACTGACCAGTTGCACAAACTGGACACCAAGAGTCAGGAGCAAAGCCTATGAAGCGCTACTTCTTTCTGTTTGTTATCGCACTGTTTGGTGGCGCCCTGGTATTTCAATGGCTGCTGCGGCAACCCAGCTATTTGATGGTGGTGGTGGGTAATACCTCGATCGAAATGTCCGTGTGGCTGGCTATGGGTTTAATGCTTGGTGGCCTGTTAATACTTTGGATTAGCTATCGCCTCACCGGTGGTAGCTGGAATCTTCTCAAACGCTCTTTTCACCTGGCACTGTTCGGCTCGGAAACCAAAGTTCGACGCCAGATTTCCGATGGACTGATCAACTATCTGGAAGGCAATTGGAAGCCGGCTCTGAAGCAGCTGACCCGGACCGCGCCCAAAGCTGAAGAACCGCTACTCAACTATATTGCTGCGGCTACCAGCGCATTTGAATTAGGCGATGATCAGCGCGCCAACGAACTACTGGCCAAGGCCGATCAAAGTAAGACCGGCGCCGAGCTGGCTGTGATTCTGACACAAGCTCGCTACCAACTGCGCGGCAACAAGTACGAACAATGTGCCGCCACTCTCGAGCGTGCACGCAAACTGGCACCGCGGCATCCTGTAGTGCTCGATCTGCAGCGCCAGGTGTATATGGCTTTGCACGACTGGACGTCGCTCGAATCAATCTTGCCGCAATTGGAGCGCTACAAGATTGTTCAAGGTGATCCGTTGCGCGCCATTAAAAAGCGCCTGTATGTGGAGCTGCTGCATCAAGCTGCGCAGAGTGATTCGCCAGCCGAGCAATTGCGAGCTCGCTGGCAACGTCTGCCGACAATCTGGCAGCTCAATGTTGATTTGATTCTGGAGTACTGTGACGCGCTGTTAGGTCTGGGGGATAGCGTTGAAGCGGAACTATTGTTGCGCAAGAATTTGCAGCGCAATTGGGACGATCGCCTGATCGAACGCTACGGTATCGTCGAGGGCCGCGATACCAATCGCCAACTGTTGGAGGCGGAAAGCTGGCTCAAAGAGCGCCCAGGTAACGCCCAGCTGCTATTGACCCTGGGTCGTCTGGCGCTGCGCAACCAGCTCTGGGGTAAAGCCCGCGACTACTTTGCCAGCAGCTTGAAAATCAAAGGTTCCGCCGGTGCCTACGCGGAAATGGCACGCTTACTGGCGCATCTTGGTGAACATGAAAAGAGCACGGAATACTATCAGCGAGGCCTGCTCAATTTTACCAGCGTACTACCCAACGTCAGCCTACCGGAAAAATCCTGACCGCCGCACGCCCGTTTATACCGCTTTTTGGAATACCAGACAGCGGTTATTGGCGGGCATAGCGTTGTCTTCCAGCAATCTCAGACCACCTTTTGCGGCGCATTCACAAACTGCCTCAAAATCACGAATACCGCTCACAGGGCTTCGCGATTGCAACCACTGATCAAAGCGGGCGTTGCTGTCACTGGTGTAGCAGCCATCATAATTAAACGGCCCGTAAACGATCAACTTTCCTCCCGGCAGTAGAATGTCGGCCGCACCGCGAATGCAACATTGCGCGTCGGCCCACGACATAATGTGCAAGGTGTTAGCGCTAAAGACAGCATCCACACCGGTGATCGGCCAAGGTTGCTGTGACACATTCAACGCCACCGGGCTACGAAGATTGTCGGCCGAACACTCCTCTATCCACTGACAAATACCCGGGTGGTTTTCCACAAGGTCGCTGGTGTGCCACACCAGTTGCGGAAACCGGGGGGCAAAATAAACGGCATGCTGACCGGTGCCGCTGCCAATTTCCAGCAGGGCTCTGATATCTGTTAAATGATTTTGAAGTACCGCCAGTATGGGCTCAGCGTTATTGACGCAGGCCTGGGAGAAAGGACGCTCCATAGTTTTCTGGCACCAGCTAGCGATTCTCGGCAATGTACTTTGACAACAGCTCGAATTTTTCCGGATCATTGTCCACAAAGCGAACAGACACTTTGATGATCTTGGTATCCAGTTTGTTATCCACGGCAGCCATTGCGGTCAAAATCCCATTCACGCGCGCCACCTCACCACCCGCTGCAGTCTCAATATCAACCACCGCTTGCTCGAAGAGCTGGGGCAGGGGATCGGCTCGTTGCATCAAGCCTGACATGGATTGCAGAGACATATCCTTGATGATGCACGGGTAGCTGCCACCGGCGAAGCGCAACTGCCCTTTACCTTTCATGGACTTCTTCGGCGACGCGTTAGCCGCTGGCTTGGCTGGCGCCGGAGCTTCAGTGACAGGCGCACTGCCCCCGGTGAGTACGTCCACCGAGGCGAAGGCTACCCCCTGAGTTTGCCCCTGGCGTGCCCCGGCACCTGGTGCGTCGGGCATCTTGTCCAACTTGCGCAGTTGCTTAAAGACTTTCTTGATCAATTCGTCGGAGGAAAAGGGCTTGGTTATATAGTCTGAAACTCCGGCTTGAACCGCCTTCATAACGTGGTCGCGATCGCCGCGACTGGTCACCATAATAAACGGGGTCGCCTGAAATTCTTCCTGGCTGCGAACCCATTGAAGGAATTCCTCGCCGCTCATGCCCGGCATTTCCCAATCGCTGAGAATGACATCCACGTGCTGTTTTTTCAGCTGCGCCACCGCGCGATTACCATCCACTGCGTCGAACACTTCCGCACCAGGGATGCGTTCGCGCAGCTGCTTTTTCACCATATCGCGAATAAAGGTAGCGTCGTCTACTACTAAAAATCGAATTGCCATTCAGCACCCTGAATTGTTATTGGTATCGGCAGAAGCGGGAGTCGGCTTTCTATTCAGCGCTGTCTCGTGTGAACACCCATTCATTCTCCGAGGACATGGCTTCGTGGTAGGCGTAGCCCGCCACATCAAACGCCTTCAGTTGCTCCGCCTCGGTAATGCCATTGCTAATAGCATAGTTGCACATTAGCCCACGCGCTTTCTTGGCGTAAAAACTGATGATTTTGTACTGGTCGCCTTTCTTGTCTTTGAACACCGGGGTAATCACCCGGGCGTTCAGCTGCTTGGGCTTCACCGACTTAAAGTACTCGTTGGACGCCAGGTTCACCAGCTCTTCGCTTTTCAGTTTTTTTAGCTGTTCATTAAGAGCGCTTGTAATAGTCTCACCCCAGAAAGCGTAGAGATCCTTGCCTCGATCATTGGCATAGCGGGTGCCCATTTCCAGTCGGTAGGGTGCCATTAAATCCATAGGTCGCAACAGGCCATAGAGACCGGACAGTATGCGCAAGTGTTTCTGGGCAAACTGCAACTGCTTCTTGTTAAAACTCCCTGCATCCAGACCACTGTATACATCGCCATTGAAAGCCAGCATGGCTTGCTTGGCCTCGGGCGCTGCCATTGGCTGCTGCCATTGCTGGTAGCGGTCGTAATTGAGCACACCCAATTTGTCGCTGATCTTCATCAGCTTGGAAATATCCTGAGGCGCCAACTGACGCAAGCCGTCGATCAGCTCCTGAGAGTCGTCGAGAAAATCCGGCTGGGTTGCGATATCGCTATTGGCGGGTGTTTCGTAATCCAAATTTTTGGCGGGGGAAATAACCAGTAACATAAACGTTGCCCTTACACACTTTGCCTTTAATTGAGGCCGGTTTATTCCGGCTGAAGAATTTCTTGCCACCAATTGAGCGGCGTTTGACCATCTTTGGGATCGTAGACATTGCCGTACAACCAGATCACGCTATCACTGACAGTCTTGTTGAGAATAGCTTCTATCTCGGTAAAACCGCAGCTCACATGGATGGAGTACACCAGCATACGGGGCGTCTCAATATCCAGTTCACCACCTAATTTTTCCAGTGCCGGGGTCAGTTGCTCTGCGACTTCGCCAATGTCGTCTCGAGAGATGACCCGAATCGCGAGATTGCCACTGCGTTTAACCAAAGTGAAATCCTGAGTTCCCTGCTCCAGCTTGATGGTATCACCGCTGGCAATGCCTTTTATAAACGCGGGAGACTTTACCAACTGGCAGCTGTCGTCTTCATTTACTCTCACGGAGAGTCGCTCCACCACCGGGTTGCCATCGGGCCCGTGCCCGGCAAACAGTTCAATAACCTGCAGTGCATTCATTCGTGGTTTTCTCTATGGCAAAATCAGCAATTATACGTGAAATAACCGCAGAGATGCCCTATGACTCATCGAATGATTGCCATCGCCAGTCTGATACTAATAACGTTGACTGGCTGCAGCATTAATCCAGTAACAGGGGAGAATCAATTCACGATCCTGCCCCCGGCCCAGGAGGTCAATCTCGGGGCGCGCCAATACGCCCCCTCTCAACAGAGTCAGGGTGGACGCTATATTGTCGATCCGGACCTCAGTGTCTATGTCAACCAGGTGGGACAGAAGCTGGCAAAGGTCAGTGATCGCCCGGGATTGCCCTACGAATTTGTAGTTCTGAATAACGATGTTCCCAATGCCTGGGCGCTGCCGGGAGGGAAGATTGCTATAAATCGCGGGCTGTTGATGGAGTTACAGGACGAAGCACAACTGGCCGCTGTACTGAGCCACGAGATCGTCCATGCGGCAGCGCGTCATAGTGCCTCGCAGATGACACAATCGATGTTATTGGGGGTAGGTACACAACTGGCGGGTATCGCGGCACGAAATACCGACTATGGCGAGCTCGCCGTACTTGGCAGTCAGCTGGGAGCGGGTTTGTATCAGGCCAGCTATGGTCGTGGTCAAGAATTGGAAGCCGACCAGTACGGGATTCTCTATATGGCCCGCGCCGGCTATGATCCACAGGCAGCGGTGGAGCTGCAGCAAACCTTTGTGCGCTTGTCAGCTAAGCGCCAGAGCAATTGGTTAGAGGGCCTGTTTGCCAGTCATCCTCCATCTCAACAGCGGGTCGATGCCAATCGTTTGCACGCGGCTCAATTCTCGGCGCACAACCGCAACAGAGCCGCCTTTGAACGAGCCATGAAGCAAGTACGAGGCGATCAACCCGCCTACAAGCTTCACCAGGATGCGCTAGCCGCTGCCTTGCAGAAGCGCTTTTCCGACGCTCGATCACTGGTTCAACAAGCAATCAACAGCCAGCCAAAGGAAGCGCTGTTCTGGGCGACCAAAGGAAAACTCGCGCTGCAGAACAAGACATTTAAGACCGCACACACTGCTTTTAACAAAGCCCATCAACTAAACCCCGAGTACTTCTTGCCTCTGTTGGGCAAGGGCATTGCCGCGCAAAAACTCGAGCGCTATGAACAAGCAGAGCAGGATCTAAGTTCCAGTTTGCAATTGCTGCCGACCCAGAGTGGTGCCTACTATCTGGCAGAGACCAAGTTGGCGCTGGGCCAGACAGATATGGCGATTCGATACTTTCGTCAGGCCGCACAGGGTGGTGGGCAGTTGGGAGAATACGCCAAAGCTTACCTGGCAGAATTGCAGCCACCACCGTCAACACAACAACAATAGCCGTGGAGAGCAGCGTAACATTTAGAACAAGGAAAGGTTATTTATGGCGGCAAACGTAGCTGCCGAGCTCTTTTTTGCGACGCTCGCATTCGCGGCGAAGATTTTCACAAGCCTGCGCCTTGCCAGGCGCGGTGGGCTCACGATCCAAACAGAAGCCATAGCGCTCCGCCAGATCGTAATCGCTCATGCGGGTAAGAGCGCTATCGCGTTCACATCCTGCCAACAGCAGGACCAAGGTTACAACAACAATTCGCACGGATAAGGGGTTCCCAATAAATACCAGACGAATTGTACGCCAAGCGGGGAGGAATTGGGTACAACTCCTCCCCTAAAATGCGACGTCAGTCGTCATCCTCTTCGGCTTTCAGGCGCTTCTCCATCTCTTTGACTTCAATATGGCGCACATCCATGCCTTTCACCAGGTACACCACGTGCTCGGCAATATTGCGAGCGTGGTCACCAATACGCTCCAGAGAACGCAGTGCCCAAATGATGTTCATGCAGC
>JALUYN010000278.1 GCA_027012915.1 Cellvibrionaceae bacterium | reverse complement strand
CGAAACCTTCCGTCTGATCACCGGTCACGACAAGCTTCAGGAAATCCAGGACGCCATGGCCATGGCGTTTGCCCGCGGTTTTACCAACATCAAAATCAACGCGGTTTTGATGAAAGAGTACAACCTAGGCGAGCTGCAGGCGTTTATGGACTTCGTCAAGGACACCCCCATCAGTTTGCGCTTTATCGAAGTCATGCAGACCGGAGACAATCAGCAGTTCTTCTCCGCACAGCACGTCAGCGGCGAAGTGATTCAAGAGCGCCTGATGAGTGAGGGCTGGGTGCCCATGCTACGAGACGCCGACGCCGGCCCCGCGAAAGAATTTACCCATCCCGAACACCAGGGTCGTATCGGTTTGATCATGCCTTACAGCAAGAACTTCTGTGACAGCTGCAATCGCTTGCGAGTCTCATCCATGGGTAAGCTGCACCTGTGCCTGTTTGGCGACAGCAATATCGACCTGCGCCCGCTGCTGGCAGAAGGCGACAGCGACGCTCTCGCGGCACATTTGCACGAGGCGGTTGCCGGCAAGAAAGAAAGCCACCTGCTGCACGACCAGGAAACCGGCCTGACCCGCAATCTGGCCATGCTCGGCGGCTAATAAACGGCTCATAGCGTCATGACAGATTCAAATACCTGCATCGGCATAGTCCTGGCCGGCGGCCTGTCCTCCCGTATGGGCAGCGACAAAGCGTTGCTGGAACGAGACGGCCAAAGCCAGCTACAACACAGTATCGACCTGCTTACGGCCGCTGGTTGCGATCGCGTGATCGTCAGTCGCAACGCCCCGGGATATATCGAAGACCAGTACAGCAACGCCGGACCACTGGCGGGTATTCACGCAGCCATTGCCACAGAACCTGACGCCTTACGCTACCTCATCATTCCTGTGGATATGCCCAAATTACCCGTGGAGGCTCTGCAGCAACTATTGCAGCAGGAAGCCCACTGTACGCTGGAACAGGGGCCACTGCCCTGCGTGATCAACAACCAATCCGATCTGACCAGAATGCTGGCAGACAACATCGAAGCCGGAGAACTGCGCATTCGCCGCTGGCTGAAACAACTTAACGCCGAGTCCCTATCTATCGAAGATGCGGACTGGCTGACCAATACCAACACGCCTGCCGAATGGCAGCGTGCTACCCAATCATTACACTCTCAACCATCTCCTCAAGGGGGTTCCCATGGGACACCATGTCGCTAATGAACTAATTCCACTGCAGGTCGCGGTAATGACCGTATCCGACACCCGCGATGAAAGTACCGACACCTCCGGACAAACGCTAGTGGACAAAGCTGCCGGCGCAGGCCACGTACTCAACGACAAAGTGATCGTCAAAGACGATATCTACCAGATTCGCGCCCACCTCTCGCGCTGGATTGCCAGCGAAGATACGCAGGTAGTGCTGATTACCGGCGGCACCGGCTTTACCGGCCGCGACAGCACCCCGGAAGCCGTGACCCCACTGCTGGATAAAATCGTCGAAGGCTTCGGTGAACTGTTCCGCGCCGAGTCTCTGAAAAAGATCGGCGGTTCCACCATGCAGTCCCGTGCTCTGGCCGGCATGGCCAACAACACTCTGGTGGTATGCATGCCCGGTAGTACCGGTGCCTGTAAGGACGGCTGGGCCATTATTGAAAGTCAGCTGGACGCTCGCCAAGGCCCCTGCAACTTTGTGCCTCACTTAAAAAATATTGATATTGAAGCCTGCTTTACTCGCGGATAACGAATCGGACCTTCGCCATGACCCTGACTCATATTGATCAACACGGCGCCGCCAGCATGGTGGATGTCTCCGACAAAAGCGAAACCACCCGTGAAGCGCGCGCCTTTGCACGCATTCGCATGCAGCCGGAGACCTTGGCTCTGGTGAAAAACAACGGCCTGAAAAAGGGCGATGTGTTAGCTACAGCTCGGATAGCCGGTATTCAAGCGGCCAAGCAGTGCTCGAACCTGATTCCCCTGTGCCACCCATTGATGCTCAGCAAAGTGGCCGTCGACTTTGAACTCAATGAGTCGCTCAGCAGCATTGATATCACGTCGTTCTGTAAGCTCAAGGGGCAAACCGGTGTTGAAATGGAAGCGTTGACCGCCGCATCGGTGGCCGCCCTGACTATTTACGATATGTGCAAAGCGGCCGAGCTGACGATGGAGATTGGCGAGGTACACCTGCTGGAAAAATCCGGTGGGCGTCGTGGCCATTATCAACGTGGATCGCAAGAAGACGCTCCACAAGGTACGGAGGAATGAGCATGACCCAGGTACTGTTTTTCGCCCAATTGCGCGAGCAACTGGACAGCTCAGGATTAGCCCTGGAGCTGCAGTCCCCCTGCTCCGTCGCGGAACTGCAACAGAAACTGCTGGACGATAATCCGCAGTGGCAACCCATCTTTGCCAACAGCCAGGTATTAGCCTCGGTCAACCAGACTCTGGTGGATACCAGCGCTATGGTACAACCCGGCGACGAGGTGGCCTTTTTCCCA
>JALUYN010000277.1 GCA_027012915.1 Cellvibrionaceae bacterium | reverse complement strand
GTCCACAGCGTCGGCGGAAGACCAGAAAACCAGCGTTCAACCGGTTACCGACAATATTTACATGCTGATGGGTAAGGGCGGTAACATAGGCGTGATGGTGGGCAAAGATGGCACCTTCGCCATTGATGACCAGTACGCCCCGCAAACGCCAGCGATTCTGGAGGCCATTGAGTCCGTGGGCGGCGATGCCCCCACCTACGTTATTAACACCCATTTTCACGGCGACCATACCGGTGGTAACGAAAACCTGGGTGAGGGCGGCGCACTGATCCTTGCGCACGATAATGTGCGCAAGCGTCTTGTTGAGGGCTATCAGATACCTGCCTTTAATATGGTGGTGTCGCCAGCCAAGCCGGTTGCCCTGCCCGTAGTGACCTTTAACGATGAGTTGGCGTTGCATATCAACGGTGACGAGTTGCGAGCCCATTTCGTAGCCAATGCCCACACCGATGGTGATTCCATTATCAGGTTCAAAAAGGCCAATGTCATTCATGCGGGAGATACTTTTTTTAACGGTTTTTATCCGTTTATCGATGTCAGGCACGGCGGTACTTTGAAGGGGGCGATCGCTGCGGCAGACGCTATCTTGGCTATGTCCGATGACGATACCAAAATTATTCCCGGTCATGGTCCTCTCGCCACCAAACAGGATCTGCAGGTCTATCGCGCTATGTTGGCGACGGCTTTCGAGCGACTGAGTAAGTTGAAAGCCGAGGGCAAATCCATGATGGAAGCGCAGGCAGCTAAACCTCTGGCCGATCTGCAGGAAAAGTGGGGTGGTGTCATGTTTGATTCCAATACCTGGATCAGCTTGATCTACGCCGGACTTGAATAAGAACGCTGTTACATAAACGTATCGCTTAAATAGAAGGATGTTCTGTGGCTCTTAAACCCACTATTTTCAAGTTCAAAATTGCGTTGTCGGATCTTGATCGACATGTCTATGACTCGCTCGATTTAACCGTGGCGCAGCATCCGTCGGAAAATACTGAACGCATGATGGCGAGGGTACTCGCCTATTGCCTGAATGCTCAGGAGTTTCTCGAGTTTACCAAGGGCCTGAGTACACCGGAGGAACCAGATATCTGGTGCCGCAGCCTCGATGATCAATTGTTGCTTTGGATTGACGTTGGAGAGCCGGCGGTTGACCGACTCAAAAAAGCTTCTCGGCAGGCGCGGGCCGTCAAGATGTACAGCTTTAATAGTAAATCCGATGTCTGGTGGTCTCAGGAAGGAGGCGCGCTCGGCGCTCTTCCCGTTGAAGTATGGCAGTTTCCCTGGGATGCGGTTAAAGCCCTGTCAGGGCTTGTGCAACGTACCATGGATTTCGCAGTAACCATTTCCGAGGGTTCAATTCTGGTCAGCGCCGAGGGCGGAGACTGTGAAATCAGTTGTCGTCTACTGAGTTGATGTCGGCAGTAGTAGGGCGAACGCCTGCTCTGGGGAATCTCTGATCAAGTCTATAGCTGCTCTGCGTGACCTGAAGCGTGCATATGCAAGGCGCACTTCGCAGCTAATGGCCGTAGCCCTTCGCAAGAAGTGCAACACGGCAGATGTGCGCTTCAGGCCGCGCCCTTTGGGGCTTTCTGGCTGTGCCGCACTCTGTGTTGCAACTTTTCGAAATGCCCCAGCATGCCTTCAAAGTTGCGCCTTGATTGCGTCACAGCCAGAAAGCCAGAGCTGCCATAGACTTGATCAGAGGTTCCCTAGAGCTTGATCGCGCGTCAGCTCTTCATGCTCCACAGCATCGGCAAGCGAAACAACTAAGCCCACCACTAATTGGCCGCCTTCCGGGTTGGAATTATTGATGGCATTAACCAATGTGTCGGCGTCTTTCTCAAGGAAATTGGCTGCTTTCCAGAAGGCATTCTCATGACCTGTGCCTATCGTTTCTTCGGCGCGCAGTAACTCCGAAAGGCTGCTGGTGTTTTTGATCACCGCCAGGCGTTCGGAGAGCTGGGCGTAGTCCTCGATTTGCTCTTCAGTACTGAGTTGGTAAAGGGGATCGTTATAGGCGCTGAAGCTTTCCAATCTATCCAGAAGGTCGTCCCGTTGCTCTGCCCCCAGGCTGCCCAGTGTAGTACTCAGTCGTCCAGTATCTACGCTGTCACCTCGATTCAACCAGGCATCCGTTACCAGAAGGTCAATGGCTTTGGCCTCATCTCGCTCGCTGTCCACGAGAGATTTTGATGCGTAGTAGTACTTACCATTTGATGAAAGGTATTTTGTGCCCTGGCCCACCTCACTAATGAAGAATCGCGCCTCAACACTATTGCGAACTTGATCGATGGCTTCAAAAACATCGTCGCGGTTGTGAGCTGCGCCAGGTGATCCAGTATCGCCGCCTAGCAGGCTGGCCAGCCCGTTACTGGTAATGCTCAGATAGGTGCGCCTGTTTTCGTTGTCCAGCGATGAGAGCTTGGTGCTCATCGTTGTGATCTGGTCGTCGCTCATGACGTAGTTTTCTGTCAGCGTGACGAATTCGTCCACCATGTCCATAACAACTTCTT
>JALUYN010000276.1 GCA_027012915.1 Cellvibrionaceae bacterium | reverse complement strand
GGAGAGCAAATTCAGATCGAGGTCTGGGATACCGGCCCGGGTATTGCCGAGGAGGACCGGCAGCGTATTTTCGAAGAATTCGAGCGTCTACCCGGTTCCTCCGCGTCCCAAGGCTTGGGATTGGGGCTGTCAATTTCACAGCGCATCTCCCATTTACTGGGGCATCCTATTAGTGTGGATTCCTGGCTGGGTGAAGGGTCGGTGTTTCGCATCATGGTGCCTCTGGGCAAAGAGGAAAAGCATGAGAAGAAGGTACAGCGTGTGGCCGATCCGCATCTTAATGGCTTGCAAGTGCTCTGTATCGATAACGAACCCGCCATTGTGGCCGGTATGCAGTCGCTGCTGGAGCAATGGGGGTGTGATGTCACTATCGCCTCGGATCTGCGTCAGGCCCTGAGTGGTTGGGCTCATGAGGAACCGCCACAGCTGATTCTGGCGGATTATCATCTCGATGAAGAGACGGGGATCGACGTGATTGAAGCTTTGTCCTATCACTGGAAGCGTAAATTGCCAGGTTTGGTAATCAGTGCGGACAATAGCGATGCGGTGCTGGAGCACGTGGTGGAGGCCGGACTTTGGTATCTGTCCAAGCCGGTACAGCCAGCCGCGTTGCGTACTCTGATGCGTCGCGCCTTGCGCCAGGCCAAGCTCAAGGGCGACAAATCCTGAGCTTTGGAGTGAGTACGCATTTACTTCATTAGCGGTTATAGTGAACGGGCACTTCCAGAGTGTCCTTCACTTCCTCCATCACGACGTAGCTGGTGCACTCCTGCACGCCGGGTAGCGTCAACAGCGTTTCACCGTAAAATTTTCGATAGGCCTCCATATCCGAGACACGTGCTTTGAGCAGGTAGTCAAACGTTCCGGAGACCAGATAGCATTCCTGAATCTCTGGCAGCGCTTTGGTGGCCTCACTGAATTCTTCAAATATGTCCTGGGTCGAGCGTGACAGTCGAATCTGCACAAACACCACCAACCCCGCCTGAAGATAGTGAGGATTGATCAGGGCTGTATAGCCCCGAATTGCGCCGTCCCGCTCCAGGCGCTTGATACGTTCAACACAGGGTGTTGCGCTCAGCCCGACCTTGCGTGACAGCTCTGCGAAACTGATTCGACCGTTTTTCTGTAGCTCCCGAAGGATGTTTTTATCAATATTGTCCAAGGCTTCCATGGTGAATCCTCCAAGATCGTGATTTTTCGCAAAAGAAAATAGTCGAAACCACTAAGTCACGTCAAAAATTATTGATAATTCCACTTAATTCGATTGTCTAAGATGGTGCATGTTCCAGTTTGGCGATGTGAAACAGGAGATAAGCCATGTTGATCGGTGTACCTAAAGAAATAAAAAATAATGAATTCCGTATTGGTTTGACCCCGGCAGCGGTGAAAGAGTTGGTGGGGCGTGGTCACGGCGTGATTGTAGAAACCCAGGGCGGAACCGCTATTGGGTTTGATGACGCTCAATACATTGAGGCGGGAGCGACTATTTTGGAGTCGGCCGAACAGATATTCGAGCAGGCAGACATGATTGTGAAGGTAAAAGAACCCCAGCCTCAAGAGTGCCGTATGTTGCGCGAGGGGCAATTGCTGTTTACCTATTTACATCTCGCCCCCGATCCGCAGCAGACGGAGCTGTTGGTGAAGTCTGGGGCGACCTGTGTGGCCTATGAAACCGTGACGGACGACTTTGGGCATCTGCCGCTATTGGCGCCTATGTCAGAGGTGGCGGGGCGCATGTCAATTCAAGCCGGTGCGCATCATCTGGAGAAAGCTCAGGGCGGATTGGGAACACTGCTTGGCGGCGTACCCGGGGTGGCTCCGGCCAAAGTATTGATTATTGGTGGTGGCTCAGTGGGAACCCAGGCGGCGCGTATGGCCGTTGGCATGGGCGCAGATGTGACCATTCTCGATCGCTCGTTGCCGCGCCTGAGGGAGCTGGATGTGGAGTTTGGTGGCCGCCTCAAGGCGGTGTATTCCACCACCGATGTGATAGAGCAGTTGGCGTTGGAAGCGGATTTGGTCATCGGGGCCGTGTTGGTGCCAGGAGCTGCCGCTCCGAAACTTCTGACTCGCGACATTATTTCACGTATGAAGTCAGGGTCTGTGGTAGTCGATGTGGCCATCGATCAGGGCGGCTGTTTTGAAACTTCGCGTCCGACCACTCACCAAGAACCCACCTATGAAGTTGACGGCGTAGTTCATTATTGCGTGGCCAACATGCCTGGTGGTGTGGCCCGCACATCTACGATGGCGCTGGTAAATGCCACGTTGCCATTTGTGTTGGCGCTAGCGGATAGGGGAGCAGCTGCTTTGCTGCAGGATTCTCATTTGTTGGATGGCCTGAATGTGCATCGCGGTATGGTGACCTACAAGGCGGTTGCCGAGGCTTTGGGGTATGACTATGTCGCTGCTGAAGATGCGCTTGGGATGGTTGATGAGGATTGTGCGGCTTGAGTGGTTGTGCTGCTGAAGTTGGGTATCTTCTTTGTTGATCGAGTATGCTTTGGCCGCTGTTTCGCCCTGCTGGG
>JALUYN010000275.1 GCA_027012915.1 Cellvibrionaceae bacterium | reverse complement strand
TCTCTATGGGCTATCGGCAGCAAACCGCAAATCCTCAGCCCGTGATGACACAAACTTCCCCCGCAGCACCACTCTCATGAATAATAGCCCAAGCGGAAGAAATGCCATTGTACTGTTATTATGAAGACGACCCAACGCGGGCATCCTCCCTTAACCTGGGTCGCATTGACCTGCGCAGAGCGCTTCTGTAGGGTGCGCGCTAAATCTATCTAACCATTCGGGAGCTGACGTGGCAGCAAAAAAGAAGGGCCTCGATTTCGAAAAATCGATGCAGGAACTGGAAAAACTCGTCAACGCTCTGGAAAAAGGTGACCTCAGCCTTGAACAATCCCTCGAAGCCTTCGAAGCCGGGGTCAAATTGACCCGCGAGTGTCAGGAAAAGCTCGCTGCCGCTGAGCACAAGGTACAACTGCTCACTGAGGAGCAAGGGCAACTTCTGGCATCAGACTTTGAGGACGAAGATCTCTGATGAGCTTCTCCCTGTCAGCGTTTTTAGGCGAACACCAGCAACGAGTCGACCGGGCTCTGGCCCATTTGCTCGACCAACGTCCCCATCAACAACTGCCACTGCACCAGGCAATGCGATACAGTCTGTTGAGCGGTGGCAAGCGCGTGCGCCCGATTCTGAGCTACGCCGGTGCAGCCAGCGTAGCTTCGGATACCAATCCCGATTTGCTGGATGCCTGCGCCTGTGCCGTAGAATGCATTCACGCCTACAGTCTGATCCACGACGACCTGCCAGCAATGGACGACGACGATCTGCGCCGCGGCCAACCCACTTGTCACATTGCCTTCGATGAAGCCACCGCAATTCTCGCCGGTGACGCACTGCAAACTCTGGCCTTTGACAGCCTGCTGCAGCAAACACAGGGAACACCAACCACGCAGCTACAGTTGCTCAAAGAGCTATCGAGGGCCTCCGGAGATAAGGGCATGGTCGCGGGTCAAGCCATCGATATCGGCGCTGTTGACCAACAGCTGACCCTGAGCGATCTGGAAAACATGCATCATCACAAAACCGGAGCACTGATCAAAGCCTCCGTTTTAATGGGCGCACTATCCACCGAGCAGGCGGATGATACGCAGCTACAGTCATTGTCTGAGTACGCTCACTGCGTAGGCTTGGCCTTTCAGGTGCAGGATGACGTTCTCGATGTCACAGCCGATACCGCGACCCTGGGGAAACGCCAGGGAGCCGACGAAGCCCTCAACAAGCCTACCTATGTCTCCCTTCTGGGACTGGAAGGTGCTCAGCAAAAAGCTGCACAACTGCATGAACAAGCTTTGGCTGCACTGAGTGCTTTTGGTGCCAGCGCCGAGCCATTGCGTCAACTTTCGGCCTATATTGTGCAACGAAATCACTGATACCTTCACAAACGCTATGCAAAGCCGCAGCAGAATCATAAAATTGCCCTTTTAACCTGTCCGCCGCCCCTGTGTTTAGACCCTATGTTTAAAGAAATTCCACTTACGCGCCCCCATACACCACTACTGGACTCTGTGGCGGTGCCGGCGGACCTGAGGAAGCTGTCTGAAAGTCAGCTGCCACAGCTGGCCAATGAGCTGCGAGAGTATCTGCTATTCAGCGTCGGCCAGACCGGTGGTCACTTTGGCGCAGGGCTGGGCGTGGTAGAGCTGACCGTTGCACTGCATTACTGCTACAACACCCCCGAGGATCGATTGGTGTGGGATGTAGGCCACCAGACCTACCCCCACAAGATTCTCACCGGACGTCGCGATGAAATGCTCGGCATCCGTCAGGAAAGCGGTATTTCCGGATTTCCCAAGCGCAGCGAAAGCGACTACGACACCTTTGGCGTTGGACATTCCAGCACCTCCATCAGCGCTGCTCTGGGCATGGCCATTGCCAATGAAGCAGCAGGTAATCAGCGCAAGTCAGTGGCGATCATTGGCGACGGTGCCATGACCGCAGGCATGGCTTTCGAAGCACTGACTCACGCAGCCCACACCCGCAACGACCTGCTGGTGGTACTCAACGACAACAACATGTCGATCTCACACAACGTTGGCGGCCTGTCGGACTACTTTTCCAAAATCTGGGTCAGTAAGTTCTACACCAACCTGCGTGACGGCGGTAAAAAAGTACTCGCCAAGCTGCCTCACCCCCTCGAAGAGCTGGCCCGCAAAACCGAAGAACACATGAAAGGCATGGTCTCGCCAGCCACCCTGTTCGAAGAGCTGGGCTTCTACTACGTCGGCCCTATCGATGGCCACGATCTCGAGCGCCTGACTCACGACCTCAACAATCTGAAGTCCATGCCGGGCCCCAAGCTGCTGCACATCATCACCAAGAAGGGCAAGGGCTTTGCCCCGGCCGAAGCCGACCCAGTGGGCTATCACGCACTCAATAAAATTGAGCCGCGCACTTCGCAACCGATCCCGGCACAACCGAAGAAGCCCAAGTACCAGGACGTTTTCGGTCAATGGCTGTGCGATACCGCAAAGCAGGATCAACAATTGATTGGTATCACCCCCGCCATGTGCGAGGGCTCAGGCATGGTGGAATTTGC
>JALUYN010000274.1 GCA_027012915.1 Cellvibrionaceae bacterium | reverse complement strand
ACTGTAGAGTATTACCGGCGTTGCAATCACCAGACTGAGCCAACGAAAGAAGGTTTCCCACGAGGATTCAGCACCGGCGTATATGGCCACAGCAACCATGACCACTTGCATCATACCGAAACCGGCAATAGCCAGGCGCATCAAGGCCTGACGCTTTTCTTTTTCCTGCAGCGCCAGCTGACGGTCCTCAGTTGCCGGAAGCGGCCTATAACCGATATCCGACAGTGCTTTCATAATCTGGCTGAGCTGAATCTGACCGCTGTCCCAGGTAACCAGGCACCGATGAATGGAGGCGTTCACCTTAACATCAGTCACACCCGGGACGCTGCTCAGGAACTTCTCAATAAGCCAGACACAAGCTGCGCAGGTAATACCTTCGAGTAACAGGGACGCCTGAAAATGCTGAGGCTCTGTCTCAAGCACGAACTCCCGCTGTACATCCGGGGAATCAAAAGCCAAAAACGATACATCGTCGTCTTTTGGGCGTTTGCTGGCTTCGGTTCTGAAATTGTAGAACTGGGTGAGACCGCCATCGATAATTGCCCCGGCTACCGCCTGGCAGCCGGGGCAACAGAATTCGCGCTCCTGTCCTTCAATGGTTAATACGTAGCGGCTGTGCGCCGGAACATCCAGACCGCAGTGATAACAATCACTCATAGCTGCCTAGTTTGACGTAATCCCGATCAGCGAAGTTCATTTCTCCCACCAGGCGCCAGAACTTCCCAGCGTTTTCCGCGTTAACTTTTGGCATTAAACGCACGTACCAGCGATGGGCCAGAGGTTTGTCCAGATCAGCGCGATAGCGACCCGGGGCAATATTGTGCAAAACAATCTGAGTATCGAAATCCGCTTCCACCGGGTGATCCAGGTGCAACATCACCGTCTCGGGAAGAACACTGGCATCCGTTGCCGAGAGTTCCAACAGCACCTCGGCAGACATCATATCGAACCTTAAATCTGCGCCCAGCTCTGCCTCTTTGGCGACGCGATCCTCTTCAATGCGCTGATTGATCATGCGCCCTTTCTTGTAGTAATTATCAATGACCACATCGTCAGCCTGTTTATAGGCTACAGTCAGCAACACACCACAGACAAAGAAGATCAGAATAAGCGGCGAGAGCACAAACCAAGCCCAGGTTTGACGGTACCAGGGGGCTACATCCGGGGAAGATTTTTCATTCATAGTCAAAGATAGTTACACAAAAAGCATTGAAAGAGGTCGGACAGGGCGCCTGTCAGACGGGCGCCCTATCATACGCTAAATCAACCTTTGTTTGGACCAATAAAACTCGCCTCTTCAGTAGCTGTCACAGACTCATCGTCCTTGGCAGTTACAGTAAAGTAGACAGTGTTTTTAGAAGATGTGAGCTGCTCTTTTGGAACCACAACCCGAACAGGCAGTGTAAACACCTCACCCTCTTCAATTTCGATACGCTTCAGAGCCTTGGACCCCTTAATACGGAAGTCACCCTCACCAGACACGGAAATATTGTAAGAGTGGGCTCCGCGATCCATATTGTTGATCTTCAGGGTATAGACGTTTTGCACCTCTCCCTTCACAACCCGGAACATCTTCGCACCTCGGTCGCGAATCACATCTACCGACACCGGCTGACGAGTACCAATCACATACATAAAGGCAACTATCATCGCCACCACAGCAAATGAGTAGCCGAACAGGCGTGGGCGAATGAAATGCGTATGGCCGTTTTCCAGCTGATCCTGCGAGGTGTAGCGAATCAGGCCACGCTCATAGCCCATTTTGTCCATCACCTGATTACAGGCATCGACACACAAACCACAGTTAATGCACTCGTATTGCAAGCCGTCGCGAATATCGATATCCACCGGGCACACCTGCACACACCATGAGCAATCGATACAGTCACCCTTGCCCTCTGCGCGGTAGTCGCTTTTTGGTTTGCGTGGCCCACGGCTTTCGCCTCTGGCTTGGTCGTAGTGAACAGCCAAAGTGTCGGAGTCGTACATAACCGCCTGGAAGCGCGCATAGGGGCACATGTACTTACACACCTGCTCACGCATCCAACCCGCATTCACATAGGTTGCAGCCAGGAAAAAGAATGTCCAGAACGCCGCGGCTGGATGAATATCCCAGGTCACCGCCCCCGCTTCACTGATGCTGGGCCACAGGCCGGCTAGTAGCTCTCGTACACCGTAAAAATAGCCGACGAATGTCACACCTGTAATAAAGGCGATAAGCAGCCATAGAAAGTGCTTACTGCCCTTTCTAATAATCTTCTCTGTGTTCCAGGCCTGCTTGTCCAATTTGATCATCTTGTTGCGATCACCCTCACACAGGTGCTCGGCCCAGACGTACATCAAAGTCCACACCGTCTGCGGGCAGGTAAAGCCACACCAAACACGGCCAAACATAACCGTAGCGGTAAACAAACTAAACGCGGCGATAATCAGCAACCAAGCCAGCAACATCCCGTCCTGGGGCCAAAAGGTCATCCACAGAATGTGGAATTTACGGGCCGGCAGATCGAACAGCACCGCCGGTCGCCCATCAATCACCAACCAAGGCAACAACAGAAACCCTATGATCAGGGGAATTCCCGTATAACGGCGTAAGCTCTGATAAAAGCCAGAGATCTTGCGCATGTAAATTTTGCCCTGAGATTCATAGAGCACGCGGTAGCGGACATTCTCTTCAGAATCTTTGTCCTCTACGGTCGGTATTCTGTCACTCATTGCTATCTCCCATATAACCCACTATTTGGTGCACTATACCTATAGTTATATATAAAAACTTTGATGTAGATTAGATTTTTCTAATTTAAATAAACACGCCACAAAAAGTTTAGAGCAAAAAAAAGCCCCTTATTTAAAGGGGCTTTTTTGAAGTTACGAAGCAATAAACTATCACTCTTCTTCCTGAGACAAACTGTAGACGTATGCGGTCAACAGGTGAATCTTGTCTTCACGCAGCTTCTCTTGCTGAGCAGGCATCACATTCGCGCGACCGTTGCGGATGGAGTGACGGATACCCTGAGGTGAACCATCGTACAACCATACGTCGTCGGTCAGGTTCGGTGCACCCACTATCTCCATGCCTTTGGCATCGGCACCGTGACAGGCGGCACAGCTTTGCATGTAAACGCCCTTACCAACTTCGGCTTTGGCTGCATCGTGCTCCATACCAGACAAAGACATTACGTATTCAGCGGCAGCTACTACGTTGTCTTCACCCAAGATGTCACCCCATGCTGGCATCGCACCGGCACGACCATAGGTAATGGAGTGTTTGATCGCCTCTGGAGAACCGCCGTACAGCCAGTCAGTATCACTCAGATCCGGGAAGCCCACGTTACCGCCAGCGTCAGCACCGTGACAAACGGCACAGTTGTTGGCAAAGATACGCAGCCCCATTTTCAGGGCACGAGGATCTTCGGCCACTTCTTCAACTGGCATGGCAGCAAATTCAGCAAAGATAGCGCCATACTGCTCTTGGGCTTTCTCTTCTTCACGCTCCAGCTGGTTGTGAGAGGTCCAGCCCAGCAGGCCTTTCCATGAACCCAGACCTGGATACAGAGCCAGATAGATAACCGCGAAAATAATGGTTACCACAAACATCTGGAACCACCACTTGGGCAGCGGGTTGTCGTATTCCTGAATGCCATCGTAAACGTGGCCAGTAGTTTTGTTTTCGGGATCATCGTCGTCACTGACAGCGACCTTGCGGTTACTGAACAGAACCCAAGTTACCAAAACCAGGTTGGTAACGGTCAGACCGATAATCCACGCGCTCCAAAAAGTACTCATAATCAATCCTGCCTTACTTCATCACTTATCGGATGAAGGGGTTTTAGAGTCAGCTGAAGACTCATCTGCGAACGGCAAGTTCGCCGCATCCTCGAAACGCTTCTTGCGTCTTGGGGCAAATGCCCACCAGCAAATACCGATGAATGTAATCATCATCAAGACGGTAGAAAATGCGCGTATATCGTTGATATCCATAAACCTTCAGCCAGCTTATTTTCGTGTTATTAACGTTTCTTCTGCAACAGGGTGCCCAGTTGTTGCAAGTACGCAACCAGAGCATCCATTTCAGTGGTGCCTTTCACCGCCGCTTGCGCGCCAGCAATATCTTCATCGGTATAAGGAACACCAACGGAGCGCAGAGCTGCCATTTTCTTACCAGTGTCCTCACCGTCGAGGATATTATCGAACAGCCACGGGAAAGCAGGCATATTGGACTCAGGCACAACATTACGAGGGTTGTACAAGTGAGTCTTGTGCCACTCGTCAGAGTAGCGACCGCCAACACGAGCCAAATCAGGACCAGTACGCTTGGAACCCCACAGGAACGGGTGATCGTATACAGACTCACCGGCTACTGAGTAGTGACCGTAGCGCTCAACCTCAGCACGCAGAGGGCGAACCATCTGAGTGTGGCACACGTGACAACCTTCACGGATGTAGATGTCACGACCTTCCAGCTCCACTGCAGTCCAAGGCTTCAAGCCTTCAACCGGCTCGGTGGTTTCCTTCAGGAAGAACTGAGGTACTACTTGAACCAAGCCCCCGAAACTGATGGCAACAACAGCCAACAGCATCAACAGGCCAATATTTTTTTCTACAATATCATGATTCTTCACAGTCGCTTCTCCTTACGCTGTTTGCGGCTGCGCACTAGTAACTTCTTCTTCGTCACTAGTCATTGTGCGATAGGTGTTGTACGCCATCAGCAGCATGCCAATCAGGAAGAATGCACCGCCCAGTACACGTACAAAGTAACCTGGGTAGCTGGCCTCAACAGACTCAGCGAAGCTGTATGTCAGAGTGCCGTCAGCGTTAAATGCACGCCACATCAGACCTTGCATAATACCGTT
>JALUYN010000273.1 GCA_027012915.1 Cellvibrionaceae bacterium | reverse complement strand
CTCGTTTAACTTCAGGCAACAGCTGTTTGAAGTGATATAGCTGGTGGTGGTCGAAGCTCGAGACCACATATTGATCAAGGCTTTGCTGATGGTCGTGAGCGAATTGTTGTAGTAGCTCTGCAACCGATTGGCTGCAGCCGGGACCTTTGAGTTCGATGTTTAGGACTACTCTGTCTCCTACCAGTTTCAGAATGTCCTGCAAGCTTGCAAGACGACTGCCGCAACTCATTTCCAGAGCCCTTAGATATTCCGGGTGGTGATCAATCAGACGCCCCTGGCCGGGGAGCGTGCGTCCGAGGCGGCGGTCGTGAGTGATGAGTAATTCGCCGCCGATCATCCAGGTATCGATTTCAATGGCGTCTACGTCGAGCTCCAGACAGGAATCAATTGCCGCCAAAGTATTTTCGGTGTACTGGCCACTGCCGCCGCGGTGGGCGATGCAGTAGAGGGGGTAGGGTAGACTATCGGCTTGCATCAAGTATTCCTGTCAATGGCTGTAAGGCAGTGTTCGACCTGTTGATAGTAGCTATTGCCAAACAGGTTGGCATGGTTAAGCAAATGGTACAGCTGGTATACAGGGCGGCGCTGCACGTAGTTCTCATCGATAGCGTAATGCTGGTTGTAGCCCATGTAAAATGCTTCGGGAAAGTTGCCAAATAATTGTGTCATGGCTAGATCAGTTTCGCGGTCGCCAATATAAACAGCGGGGTCGTAGACAACAGCTGAGCTATGGCAGAAGCTAATATTGCCCGACCACAAATCGCCATGTAGCAAAGCTGGTTGAGGTTGGTGCTGGTTAAGAATGATGTTTACGTTCCCGCAATGGCGATCGATCTCAAGAGGACAATGCCGGGCGAGCTGAAGTAACTGTGGACGAATGCGCTGTTTTACAAAAAAGTCCGCCCAGTTATGTTGCCAGTCGTTAGGCTGTAGGCTTGGGCCGCAATAGGTGTCAATATCGAAGCCATAGTTGGTGCCCGCATCGCGTTTGTGCAGTTGTGCCAGGCGCTTCCCTGCGCTGGACCAGTCGCCCTGGTGTTGCATTGGCAAGAATTCCAGGAGCAGGTAACTAAAGCCTCGCCAGACTCCATGCGCCAGGGGCACGGGGCAACGCAGAGTTTCGGTTGCGGCGATGGCCTCGAGTCCCTTTAACTCAGCAATAAAGGCGGCTAGCTGGCACTCGTCGTTTAGCTTTAAAAACAGGTCTCTGGCATCAGTTTTCAAATGCAGGGCAAGGTTAATGTCGCCCCCTGCAACGCTTCGGGCCTCCAGCAGTTTCCCCGAGGGTATACCAGAATCGGACAGTGCCTGACTCAATTGGTAGTAGAGTTCTGAAATTTCTTTGGTTGAGGGTACCCGTAACATTTATACTGCCTGTGGGATGGGGCTTAGAGCACCCCAACAGTAATTTAGAAGTGGATGGATAGAAAGTAATTATGAGTACTCCAAATGACTTGTTCGAGAACAATTTGGCTTGGGCAAATTCAGTAAAAGAAAAAGACCCCAATTATTTTGCAGGATTGGCTGCTCAGCAGAAACCAGAGTATTTGTGGATTGGGTGTTCCGACAGCCGTATTGCCGCGAATCAGATTGTTGGTATGGAGCCGGGTTCCATCTTTGTACACCGTAATATTGCAAATGTCGTGGTGCACACAGATTTCAATTGCTTGTCGGTGATTCAGTACGCCGTTGAGGTGCTTAAGGTAAAGCACGTTGCGGTTGTCGGGCACTATGGCTGCGGCGGTGTTTGCGCTTCTATGGAAAAGCACAATCACGGTCTCATCGACAGCTGGTTAGAGCACATCCGTGACGTGCACCGCCATTATAAGGATGAAATTGATTCTGCGCCGACACAGGAAGAGCGCGAAAACCGGCTGTGTGAGTACAATGTCAAAACTCAAGTGGAGCATGTGTCGCAGACTTCGATCGTGCGCGAGGCGTGGAAGCGCGGTCAAGATCTGACGGTGCACGGATGGATTTATAGCTTGAAAGATGGTGTAGTTAAGGATCTGGAAGTCTCCCGTAACGGGAGCGATTTGTAATCTGAGGAAACAACTATGCGTTTGATTTTGGCTTTATTGTTGCCATGGCTTCAATTTTTTACCATTGGTCGCCCTGTTGCGGGCATCATCTGCTTGATACTGCAATTGACTTTGGTGGGTTGGTTGCCGGCGGCCATCTGGTCTGTATACGCTCTGAGCCAGTACAAGACCGATAAGAAAATCGAAGAGGCATTGGGCGACAAGTAAATCATCGCTGGCGCCACAGGTAATTCTTGTTTGTGGCGTCCCCTCGTCTTGTTCTCTTCAGTACCTTTCCCTCTCTGACGCTTGCTCAGCATCTTCTCTCCGGTTTGTTATTTGCTTATTCGCTAAAGATTGGTTCTTTGAGGAACTCGCTATTTAAAACTCAGTCTCAAAAGATCCATCCACATACAATATTGAGCTGCTTCTATGAGTTCCCTGTTTTTAAATGCCGCGACCTTTTATCAACGTACCCTGACAAGTATCTCAAAGGTCGACGGCTTGGCGCCGTTGTTTTTAAGG
>JALUYN010000272.1 GCA_027012915.1 Cellvibrionaceae bacterium | reverse complement strand
GTTCGAAGTTGGGATTTTGTTCGGGCGACTGCTCAGCAAAAACCGCGACCGCGACGCGGAAGACAGAGACGAAGAAGAAGACGATTAAAGTCTTAATCAATAACCGCCAATGATTTCCTGCAGGCGCCCGCTCGCGTGTAGCTGACTGAACCCGCACTCAAGGTGAGCTCGCAAATCAGGGGGAAAGATTTTTTTAACCGTTATCCCCACCTTGGCGAGCCATAGCTGACCCCGTCGGGGGAATCGGGATTGGTCACGTAGAGTCTGGACATGGGTGTTTGATTTGAGAGTGCTCGTGAGCATAAACGCTGCCGTAGCAGCGTCGGAGCGAGCATGTGCGCTCAAATCAAGCGAGATCAAGCGAAAAACCGGCACATGTTACAGAGAACAATTTGTACCAGGCTCAAAACTAAAAATAAGCTTGCATAGTAGAATCAAGCTTTAAACTGCGCATGCACTGGTGCAACATGCGGGCTGCAACCAACGACACCAAAACCTGAATAGCTCCACAGCGAGTTTGACTTCAGGTTTCCAACAGAAACGTTACGGGGCCGTCATTCAATAGCTGCACTTTCATATCGGCCCCAAATCGACCCGTCGCCACCTGAGAATGTTGTTGCCGCGCCAATTCGACAAACTGTTCGTACAACTCCTCCGCCAGTTGCGGTGCAGCCGCTGTGGAAAATCCCGGGCGTAATCCCTTGCGAGTCTCAGCCGCCAGAGTAAATTGAGAAACCACCAGCAGTCCTCCCTGAATATCGGAGACACTGAGATTCATCTTGCCATCGGCGTCGCTAAAGATGCGGTAGTTAAGTACCTTGTGAAGCATTTTCTTGAGAGCCTCAATATCGTCATCACGCTCAACCCCCAACAACAACAAAATACCCTGATCAATGGCTCCAACAATTTCACGGTCGACCTCTACACTGGCGGACGACACCCGCTGAATCAATCCTCTCACACATTCCTCTCGCTACATCTAGGCCAAACCCGAATCGCCGTCACCAAAGCGACGCGCCATTGCCCGGGTGGCCCGAACCAAAGCGTCTATGGTACCCGGTTCACGGGAGGAGTGCCCAGCGTCGCGCACAATATGGAGTTCGGAATCGTGCCAACGATGGTGCAGGGTCTGGGCATTCTCAAGTGGACACACCATATCGTAGCGACCGTGAACGATTATGCCGGGTATTCCCTCGAGGCGATCGGTGTTACTGAGGATTTGATCGTCGTCCATAAATGCATGATGTTGAAAGTAGTGAGCTTCAATGCGCGCCATGGCCAACGCGTGATGCGGATCGGCAAAGGCCTCAATGACATCAGCATTGGGCCGCAAGGTGGCACAGCGTGCCTCCCACACTGACCAGGCCTTGGCGCAGGACATGCGCTCCAGCTCATTATCGCCAGTCAGCCTTTGGTAATAGGCGTGCAGCAGATTATCTCGCTCAGTTGCCGGAATGGGCTTGAGAAAGTCTTCCCAATAATCGGGGAAAATTAGGCTGGCGCCAAATTGATAGAACCAATGAATATCCTGAGGTCGGCACAGAAAAATACCCCGCAACACCATCCCCAATACCCGTTCGGGAAACGACTGAGCGTACAACAGACTCAGAGTGGAACCCCAGGAACCACCGAACAGCAACCACTGCTTCAATCCCAGGTGTTTGCGCAACACTTCCATATCCTGCAACAGGGCCTGGGAGTTATTGCCCTCTAAACTTGCGTGGGGAGTGGAACGACCGGAACCGCGCTGATCGAACAGGATAATACGGTAGATCTCCGGATCAAAAAATCGACGATCATCCGCCGAGCACCCGCCTCCGGGGCCCCCGTGTACGAACAACACCGGCAAGCCATCCGGTTTACCCGATTCTTCGACGTACAGCTGGTGTCTGTCAGTCACCGGCAGCATCTGTGTGCGAAAAGGTTTAATTTTCGGGTAGAGAATATGCATTAATTACTGCCCTCAGGGGTTGAGCTAGGCCCTAGCGAAACACTCCTCCCCGCATTATCGGTTTGCTGGTTTCCGTGTCTTCATCGTAGACACTGTGAACCCAACTCGAATCCCCGGTGATATGCCACAGCACAGGCTTACCGACACTGCGCAATGCCTCGTACTCTGTTAGCGGCACCAGCACAAAGTCATTATTGGCTTCGTAATAGGCATCGACATTGGTATACACAGGCAAATCACGTGTGGTCCGAGTGATCGCCGTCTCCAGAACCTTATCGATGTAAAAACGCACCAACTGATTCAGTTCCGGCTCGTAGATCAAATAAGGCATATGCTCGATAAACTCGCCCTCGTAGGTATAGAGTTCATGCCCCGCCTCGGATGTCACGGTGATGTGCACAGTTGCTTTACTGCAGGGAGCTCCACTTACCTTTACTTCGAGAGTATCACGACTATTCTCAGCTGCGTAGGCTACCGGTTTGGACGCCTCCATATCGCATGCTGCAGGATTAATTGCCTGAGCCGCCAAAGGGCTCCCCCACAGCACCACAAGTAGCCACAGCATTGATTTTCTTATGAACATGGCGCTACTCTCCCG
>JALUYN010000271.1 GCA_027012915.1 Cellvibrionaceae bacterium | reverse complement strand
AGGGGCGTCCCGGGTTCGATGCTATTTCGAGCCTGATGGCGGCTATGGCTATGGCCTGGTTTTCGATCTTGTTTGGCACGCGCATTATCGATGGCCCAGAGCGCTTGCGAGGCATGATTACCGCCGTTGCGGCGGAGTCGGTGGTGAAGTTACTGGCGTTTCTGGTGGTTGGTGGTCTTGCCATTAAGCTGTTGCTTGAGCAGAGCCCGCAGATGCCGGATTTGGCGCCCAATTTTTCAATCAGTCAGTTCACGACTCCGTTTTTCTACACTCAATTATTTTTGGCCGCTGCGGCCATCGTCTGCCTGCCCCGACAGTTTCACGTTATGGTGGTCGAGTATCACCAGCGCAGTGACCTGCGTTACACCCGGTGGATGTTGCCGCTCTATATTGGTCTGTTTGCCGTGCTGGTTATACCTCTGGCGCAGGCGGGTACCACCTTTTTTGGGCAGTCTGGTATCGCCTCGGACAGCTATATTCTTACACTGCCCCAATGGGTTGGTTCAGAATGGGTGCTGGCTCTGACCTTTATCGGTGCGTTGTCCGCAGCTACGGGCATGGTGGTGGTGGCCACCATTGCGCTGTCGATAATGATCTCCAACGAACTGATTGTGCCTGTGTGGTTGCGAGCCAGTTCCAAACGTGGCCACTCGGCGGCGGATCTCGGTAAGTCCCTGCGTTTTATTCGTCGTTTTTCCATTGTTGCGGTTTTGCTGCTGGGGTGGCTGTTGGAGCAGCTGATGCACAACGTGCAGGGCTTGGCCTCTATGGGCTTGATTTCCTTCGCAGCTGCCGCACAACTGGTGCCCTCGGTACTGGCCGCGCTCTATTGGCCCAAGGCCCATTCCCGGGGTGTTATTGGTGGTTTGCTGGTGGGGATGGTGGTGTGGTTCTACTGTCTGCTGTTGCCCGCTATTCTGGCGCCGGATCACCCTCTGGTTGTGCAGGGGCCACAGAATATCAGTTGGCTATCGCCGAACAATTTGTTGGGTAGCGGATGGCTTGATCCTATCAGTCACGGTGTAGTCTGGAGCCTGCTTCTCAATACGCTGGTCTTTATCTTGGTGTCGAAGCGCTCGCGTTTTACGACTCTGGATCTGCGCCAGGCAGCAGCTTTCACTCGCCTGCGCTGGCATATCCGCCGCCAGCGTCTGGATATGGAGCCCTCCGGTATCGAGATGCGGCAGCTACAGGCACTGGTTGAGCCTCTGTTCGGAGTTGAGCGTACGCGAGAGATCTGGCAGGAATTTGAACAGCAAATAGGCCATCGTCTGCTGCCTCACGATCAGACTCCGAAATTTGCGGTGCAGCGTGCTGAGAGTGATCTGGCCGCTATTATTGGAGCCGTATCTGCCCACAGGGCCATGCAGTTACTGTTGACGCAGCAGCCATTGCAATTGGAAGATTTTGTTTCGTTGGTGGGGGGCAGCTCGCGACAGATCCAGTTCAGTCAGACTCTGTTGCAGACCACTTTGGAGACCATTCCCCAAGGCATCAGTGTGGTGGATAAGGATCTGAAGCTGGTGGCCTGGAATCAGCAATACCAATCGCTCTTCGATTTTCCCAAGCGGCTTTTGTTTGTGGGCTGCGAAATTTCGCGCATCTACTATTTCAACGCAGAGCGTGGCTATTTTGCAGTGGATGACGAAGATATTGATGCGGCGGTAGAGCGGCGCTTGGAACAGTTGCGTACCGGTAAGCCGCACCGTCTGGAGCGGATTCTGCCTACTGGGCAGGTACTGGAGATCAGAGGAACACCGCTCGGTAACGGCGGGTATGTAACCACTTACAACGACGTGTCCGATTACTACGCTATGGTAGAGCAGTTGGAGCACTCCAAGGCAACGTTGGAAGAGCGAGTGGATATGCGCACCCGGGAATTAAGTGAAGCAAACCTGTCGTTGCAACGGGAAAACGACCTGCGAGGCCGCGTCGAGCAAGAATTAAAAGAAGTGCACGCCAGTAAGAGTCGCTTTCTGGCAGCCGCGAGTCACGATTTATTGCAGCCCATTAATGCCGCGCGCCTGTTTGTGTCTTCGTTAAGTTCCAAGGTGCGTACTGCGCACAAAGAAGGACTGATGCCGGATGTGGACCACCTGGATTCTGCTCTGGCGTCCGCGGAGCACTTGATTAGCTCACTGCGCGAGATTTCGCGCCTGGGGTCCGGGAAAGAGCGGGCCAAGCGCCAGAATTTCTCACTTAACAGTTTCTTGCACCCTTTGGCTCAGGAGGCCAACGCCTTATCCATTAAGCAGGGTATTACTTTTCACTGGATCAACAGTTCGGTGTGGGTTTATTCAGACCCACATTTGTTGCGCCGCGTCATTCAGAACTTTATCTCCAATGCTTTGCGCTACACCAAGAGTGGCAAGGTATTGCTGGGATGCCGGCGCAAGGGAGGGCAAATACAGATCGAGGTCTGGGATACCGGTCCGGGTATTGCCGAGGAGGACCGGCAGCGTATTTTCGAAGAATTCGAGCGTCTACCCGGTTCCTCCGCGTCCCAAGGCTTGGGATTGGGGCTGTCAATTTCACAGCGCATCTCCCATTTACTGGGG
>JALUYN010000270.1 GCA_027012915.1 Cellvibrionaceae bacterium | reverse complement strand
ATCCATGATCCGGCACAGGGGGTGCGCAAGCTGACAATCAAGGAGGCATCGGAACATTTCACCGGAGTGGCTCTCGAAGCTTGGCCGACCTCCCATTTTAAGCGGCTTGAAGCCAGGGAACGTATCTCGCTTGGGCGTCTGGTCGGCAAGGTGCATGGGGTCAAGCGGGCGTTGACGCAGATTCTCTTGCTGGCGTTGGCGTTCGAAGTGCTGGCCCTGGCCGGCCCGTTTTACCTGCAATGGATCCTCGATCAGGTCTTTCCCAGTGGCGACCACCCGCTGCTGACGGTTCTGGGTATCGGTTTTCTGTTGATAACGGTCTTTCAGGTGGCCATCAGCGCCATGCGTTCCTGGTCGATTGCCTGGATCAGCGCCGTTCTCAATGTGCAGTGGGTAAGTAATCTGTTCGGACATCTGCTGCGCCTGCCGCAAGATTACTTCGAAAAGCGCCATGTCGGCGATATCGTTTCCCGCTTCGGCTCAGTACAGACCATCCAGCAGACCCTGACCACCCAGTTTGTCAGTGCCCTTTTAGATGGCCTGATGTCGGTACTTACCCTGGTGGTCATGGTGTTTTACAGCCTTCCTCTGACCCTGTTGGTGGTGGCGGCGTTCATTCTTTATGGGTTGTTGCGCTGGGCGACCTTTCGTCCGCTGCGGCGCGCCACCGAAGACCATATCGTCTACGGCGCCCGGCAACAAAGCGATCTGCTGGAATCGATACGCGGCGCACAAGCCCTCAAGCTGGCCAACCAGCAGAATCAGCGCCGGGCACGGTACGCCAATGCCCAGGTGGAAACCATCAACCGGGGTCTGGCGGTGCAGCGGCTGGGTATAGGGTTTCATGCCGGCAGCGGGCTTATTTTCGGGGTAGAGCGGGTTATCCTGATCTGGTTGGCGGCCGGGCTGGTACTGCAAGGATCTTTCTCTGCCGGCATGCTGATCGCGTTTGCCGCCTACGCCGGTCAGTTTACCAGCCGAGCTGCCAATCTCATCGATCACTGGAATGACTTTCGGATGCTGGGCCTGCACGCCGAGCGCGTGGCCGATATTGCGCTGACAGAGCAGGAGAACCATATCGAGGGAGCGTATGCGGGCCCGATGCCGGAGGCGCGCATCGAGGTGCAGCATCTGCGGTTCCGCTATGCCGAGGGCGAGCCCTGGGTGATCGATGACTGCTCGTTGGTCATTGACCCCGGTGAGAGCGTCGCCATCACCGCCCCTTCAGGTGCCGGCAAAACCACCCTGGCCAAGCTGATTCTTGGGCTGTTGCAACCCAGCGCAGGGCGGATCCTGTGTGGTGGCCTCGATATCCGTAAGCTCGGTCTGGCCCGGTACCGCTCTTTGCTGGGCGCCGTGATGCAGGCAGATACTCTGTTTGCCGGGTCCGTCGCCGACAACATCGCCTTTTTCGATCCCGAGGCCACGCCCTTGAAGATCGAGGCCGCAGCCCGTCTGGCTCACATCCATGCCGAGATCGCGGCTATGCCCATGGGCTATCAGACCCTGGTGGGGGATATGGGTTCCAGCCTCTCCGGTGGTCAGAAGCAGCGGGTACTGTTGGCGCGAGCGTTGTACCGCCGTCCGAAGATCCTGGTGCTGGACGAAGCCACCAGCAACCTGGACGTTGCCCGCGAGCGAGAGGTCAACACCGTCATCAAACGCTTGAAGATAACCCGGCTGGTGTTGGCGCACCGGCCGGAGACCCTGGCCGGCGCCGATCGGGTGATCGTGCTGCAGGCCGGGCGTACCGAATCGCTCGAACCGAGGCAGCATGATCTGCTCCGGGAGAACGGGTGATCCCTTGCCAGAGGGAGTCTGGCTTTTGAAGGAAGGAGTTTTATCATGTATCAACTAACTTTGAATGAGTTGGATATGGTTTCGGGTGGGGTCGATGGGCAAGAAGTTGCCGACGGTGTAGCAACAGCTGCTGGTGCTACGCTCGCAATCGCATTAGCTCCAGAAGCAGCACTTGGTGCTCTTGCTGTAGGATCTTATCTTGTCGTAATGGCGGCGGCAGGGGCTTTAATAGGTAATGGCGCAGCGAAGAAATAAGAAATCCTAAACACAGAAAGTATTGTTTGAGGGGGCACTCACTAGCAACCCTGTGGGTGTTCTCTTGATCTTATGGCATCTATTCATCCTCCATTCCAGAGCAAAGCTGGACGCATTCTGTTTAGTGAGTACTATTTTATGTTATTCCCATCGGAAAGAACGGTAACCTATCTTAATGTAGCCTCAGCATTGGCACAATTAGTCGTTTTTTACGAGACAAAAAATATCATATTACTTTCCTTCTGGTTTGTATTCCTATGGTTTATAGATTGGTGTTTTAGACTCTCAAAGAGATCATGGAGAAAAAGATTTTACTTTTTATTCTCAGTGTATACTTGTATCTTTTCTATTCTTATTGCTATCCTTGGGTTACTGAATATTATTTCTATATTTCCATACATGATTCTTGTTTCATCCTATATTCTAGCAAGCTGCATCGTCGCATTTTTGTCTTTTCGCTCTAGAGATGCTTAAGGAGACTGGGCTCTCTCTTGTCTAGTGTGGTTG
>JALUYN010000269.1 GCA_027012915.1 Cellvibrionaceae bacterium | reverse complement strand
TCGGGGTGAACCATGGTCAGAGCAAACACGGAACCGTAGAACAAGGGTGGTACCAGTGCATTGATGACAAAGAGGCTGTACCAGAGCTTGCGGCTCAGTTGCATCAGTGTCGTGGAGAAACGGTAGCTGACCAGTCGCGATACGCCCAGCAGCAACAGTATTGCTGAGCCGCCCCAAAACAGCTGGCTTTGGGATTCATTGTAGTTAATGGAAAAGCCGATCAGTAGCCACGCAAGGAGATAGATATAGGCGCCGTTGAGCGAGCGCTTCTCGAGATCCTGCTCAAACTGGTAGTTATCGCCCAGAGGCATGATAACCCCGCAATCGATTGGAGACTGAATGGAAACGCTGGCGTTGAAGAGTCTTCATCTATTGAGCTTATGCAGCGCTCCTGGAGCTGTCAAACCGGAGATTTCGTGCAGTTTCTGGTATTACTTCTCGATAGGACAGCTGACGGACTTGAACACCAAAGGCGCTTGGGGACCTACCCAGCCATGGGGGCGTGCTACAAACTTCCTGTCGAATCGGGCGTGGCAGTTGTCACCAAAGTGAACGGTGAAGCTTTCCATGTCGATGGACTTGAGGTGTGCTGCAACAGTGCGATGTTTTTTGATGAACTCGAGCATAGCTTCGAGATCCTCTACGTTCTGAGCACTTGGTGGCAGTGCCGCCGAGGTGCTGAACGAGAGTGATAGAAAAATCAGACTCAGCAAACGATTCATAGATCTTCCAAACCTTATGGTTACAGTGAGCAGGGCATACCGCTGAAGCGCTGGCGTTCATCCCGCTGGATGCGAACACAGGGCGAGTCGGGGTCGTGAGTTAGAAACAGGCGACCATTGTTTGGCAGCAGGTCTTGCAGCAACTCGGTTTTTTCGTTGATGAGCAGCTCGGGATAGCGGTCGTAGCCCATGCCAATAGGCAGGTGCACCCAGGGCGCGCCGGGAATCAAATCAGCGCTGAAAACCAGCGGTCCTTCGTCGGTCGCGATTTCTGTCAGCATCAATCCCGGAGTATGGCCGTGCGAGAAGCGAAACCGCACTTTGCCGTCCAGTAGTGTGGTGTTTTCATCCTCGATCAGACGCAGTCGGCCGCTGTCTGCCAGCATTCGGTTTAGGTTTGGTAGAAACGAGGCACGATCCCTTGGGTGCGGGTTCTGTGCTCGCTGCCAATGCTCGGCGGAGACCACGAACTCGGCATTGGGGAATAGCAACTCAGGCTCTTTGTTTTCCTGCCAGGCGCTCAAAAGACCGCCGGCGTGGTCGAAGTGCAGGTGCGAGAGAATTACACGGTGGATATCCGAATGGTGCAATCCGAGCTTTGCCAGGTTCTCCAGCAGTTTGTGCTCCGGTTCCACAATGCCGTAGCGGCTGCGCATGTCCGGTTCGAAAAAGGCGCCGACTCCGGCTTCGAGCAAGGTGTTTTCGCCATTGTGTTGAATCAATAGCGCGCGGCAGGCCAAGGGGATGCGATTGAGGCTGTCGGGTTCAATCCAGCGGCTCCACAGTGCTTTTGGGGCGTTGCCGAACATGGCGCCGCCATCGAGCATTTGGGTGTTGCCATCAATGCTGGTCAAGATCATAAACGTTGCCTCTTTTTCTTAATGATGCTGCATTGCCAATTGGCTGGTTGAAGCATACTTTAAAAACGCTGTGTCATTCTTGATCCAATCACCGGTTGCGGCAAGACTTCAATCCCAATTTGGAGAACTCTGGCCTATACTCCCAGTAGTTTATGGTGAGGTAAGACGTGTTAAATCGAAGAGTTGTTGGTTTGCTATTGTTGTGGGTGGCGTGCACAACCTCACCGGCGTTATTGGCTCAAACCGATGAGCAGCGGGTGTCGCTGTTTTTGGGTGGCAGTGAAGTCACCCGGCACTTTCTCAAGGGGACTATGGAAAAGGTGGACAAAGCCTTTTCTCTGGCGGGTATAGATACCTATTGGGTTAATCTACCAACCAAGCGCAGCCTGGAAATGGCGGCTAGCGGCAGAATTGATGGAGTCTATATCCGGCGAGAGAAAACCGATGCTGTTTATTCTAATCTTGTAAAAATAGATGTCCCCATTCATACCGCAACCAGTTGGGTTTGGATCAATTCGGTTCGGGCTTGCCCTACTTCACTGTCGGAAATGGCAAACTGGAGTACCGTTGATGTTGTTGGTTTCGGGTTTCTTGATAGTGTTCCTGTGCTCAAAGACTTGCATCGTGAGAGTGTTAAAGATATTCGTTCAGCGTTCAAAGTTCTCATTTCTGGTCGTATTGACTACTTTGTGGCTTCGGAACGTGCGACAAAGTATTATCAGCGGGAAATGGGAGCAACCTTAAAGCGTTGCTTTGATGAGCCGCTGTACAATATCAAACATTATACCTTTCTAAATAAAAAGCACGTTGCTTTGGTCTCGAGATTGGAAGAGGCTTTTTTGCACGTCTTTCCTTAATCGATATCGATTTAGGGCCTGTTAACACTAATTCTGATACTTCTGCTGGAGACTATTTTTGTTCCCAGTCAGGCGGAATGAGCGCCATTTAGTCATTCTAAATAAGCGAATTCCAACGCAGCTGGGGGCG
>JALUYN010000268.1 GCA_027012915.1 Cellvibrionaceae bacterium | reverse complement strand
TTTGGCTGTTCTCAAACATCAGTGTGTCCTCTGCTCAAATAAGTAATGAGATGGGCCACAGTATAGGGATTGCTCTATAATCACCCCAATTTATTTTATTGATCTATATTTATTGATTATATCAATGCGTGCGGGAGGCTAGCTGCGATAATGCGCCTGGATAAAATTGATCTCAATTTGTTTGTGGTTCTCGAAGCCATATACCGCGAGGGAAGCGTAACCCGTGTGGCGGCCCAGTTGAACCTGACTCAGCCGGCCGTCAGTAATGCCCTGGCCCGCATGCGACAGACCTTTGATGACCCGCTGTTTGTGCGTACTCCTGAAGGGATGAAGCCAACGCCGGTGGCGGAGAGTGTTATACAGGATGTGCGCGAGGCGCTGACCCTACTGGAGCGGAGTGTGGAAGCCGGAGCCCAGTTCGACCCCATGCGCTCGGATCGGGTATTTAATCTGGGAATGAACGATTTGGCGGAATCGTTGTTGCTACCCAGACTGCGAGAGATGCTCAGGGTCCAGGCGCCCAATATATCGATCACCAGCTATTACGTCGAACGCCGTGCAGCAGCCGAGGATCTGAAGGCCGGGGTCATCGATATATTGATTGACGCTCCCATTAGCAACTCCCGCGAACTGATAAACGAACCTCTTAAAAGTCTGCCTTACGTTATTGCCATGCGACCTGATCACTCCCTCAGTGAGCAAAGTGTATCGGTTGAAGACTATTTGGCGATGGAGCATATCCACGTCTCCAGTCGCCGTAAGGGGCGAGGACAGATGGATCTGGCGTTGCATGCCTTAGGCTTCAGTCGCCGTGTCAGTATGCGGGTGCAAAACTATCTGGTGGCCGCCCGAATCACCGAGGAAACGGATCTGCTGTGGACCGTGCCTCGAGTCCTGGCCGATACACTGCCGCTCGTCACCAAAGAACTTCCCTTTGATGTGGATCCGCTGGGCTGGCAGTTGTACTGGCATAAGCAGGCAGACGCCGATCCGGGGAGTCAGTGGATGCGGCAGCTGATCAGAGATTTGGTGAATGGTTTGTTCTGATTTGGCTTGAGCCTTAATAAAGATCTCAGTGGCGATTGTATGATTGCCCGCGACTTGAAGGGCGCTATTGAATTTGAGAGCTTAGATAGCGATCAACCGCAGCTTTCGGCTTGCGGGACAATTCCTGCATCAACTCAAACGAGATCGGCGCGAGGCCATACTGTTCGCGAATATCTGACAACATAAGTAGCCACAATTTGGCCGTCATCTCGGAATCGGCCAAAGCTCGGTGGAACACGCCGTCGGTGGGTATGTTTTTATATGCCACCAGACCTCCCAGCTTGTGGTTGGGGGCGCCCTGATACAGTCGTCGCGCAATCAACATGGAACAAGCAAAGCTGCCTTGATAATCACGTTGGATATAGCCCAGTTCGGCATCCAGAAAGCGGCGATCAAAAGAGGCATTGTGAGCGACAACGTTGTGGCCACCGATAAAATCCGCAAATTCTGCCATTACTTGTTCACAGGGCGGTGCAGCGTCGAGCATTTCCTGGGTAATGCCGGTGTAATCCTCGATAAACCCACTGATGCGAAATCCGGGGTTCATTAGCTGCTGAAATCGATCGGTGACCTTGCCATGCTCAATCAGCACCGCGCCGATCTCAATAGCTCGATCTCCGTGATCCGGTGAAAGGCCCGTAGTCTCAAAATCGAGAACAACAACAGAGTCGGCTCTATCCATTGGCAGGTCTTGTATCTCGTTGGGTTTGGTCATTGTCTGGTCTGTTCTAAAGCCGGAATTCTAGCAATTAGCCCCATTGGATAACAGCTAAGCAGCTCTTCTTATACATGTCGTTATCGTCAACACAGAATCGAGCAGGCCTATAGACTGTTTACTTGAATCGCGGGTGTCACTCGTCTATCAGCTCCGCTAAACTTGCGGGACAAATACAGAATCAGGGGAACTGTCGTGTCAAAAATTATCCTTATTATCTTAGCCATTGCACTGGTGGTCCTTTTTATTCAGCGCTCCTCGAATAACAAGCGACTGGCAGCTGAGAATATTCAAAAAGGTGCCGAGTTCCTGGCGGCCAACAAGGCTGTCGAAGGTGTCAAAACCACACCTTCGGGGTTGCAGTATCTGGTGTTGAGCGAGGGAACAGGCACGGAAAATCCTGGCCCCCGTGACAGTGTTCACGTGCACTATCATGGCACCCTGATCGACGGCCAGGTCTTTGATAGTTCGGTAGAGCGGGGTAGCCCAATTTCCTTTGGTTTGAACCAGGTCATCAAGGGCTGGACTGAAGGCCTGCAGTTAATGGTGGAAGGAGAGAAAACCCGCTTCTTTATTCCCAGTGAACTCGCCTATGGCAATCGGGCGGCCGGCATCATTGAGCCGGGTTCCACGCTTATTTTTGATGTGGAGTTATTGGCAATCAACAAATAAAGCATCAGTCTAGGGCCTGTTAACACTAATTCTGATGCTTCTGTTGCGTCTCAAATCGCGCCAATCTAGGCGCGAGAAGCGAGTTTAGTGGTTCTAAACGAGCGACGAGCAACAACGAGTGGCGCGATTTGAGGCG
>JALUYN010000267.1 GCA_027012915.1 Cellvibrionaceae bacterium | reverse complement strand
GGCAGAACTGAAGAGCAGGTGAAGGCCGACGGCGAAGATTACAACGTAGGAATGTTCCCGTTCATGGCCATTGGCCGTGCGGTGGCATCTGATCAAGCTGAAGGCATGGTGAAGATGATCGCCGACGCTAAGACTGACCGCGTTCTCGGCTGCCATGTAGTCGGCCCCAATGCCGCTGATCTGGTTCAGCAAGTGGCATTGGCGATGGAATTTGGTTCTACAGCAGAAGACATTGGTATGACAGTCTTTAGTCACCCAACCTTCTCTGAGGCGGTCAAGGAAGCCGCACTGGCAGTGAATGGCCACGCTATTCATATGCCAAATCGCAAACGTCGTAAAAAATAAACGGCGACTGAGAGAGACTTTAAATTAAGTGTTTAGTGGCCCGGCTTCGGCTGGGCTGTGTGTGTAATAGTCATCTTCGGATGCATGGGATGGAAGTTAGAAATGAATTTGCATGAGTATCAGGGCAAGCAATTGTTTGCCGAATACGGTTTGCCAGTTTCTAAAGGTATTGCTGCTGAGACCGCTAGCGAAGCCGCTGCCGCTGCCGATTTGATTGGTGGTGACAAGTGGGTTGTTAAGGCTCAGGTGCATGCTGGTGGTCGCGGTAAAGCCGGTGGCGTTAAGCTGGTTGATTCCAAAGCAGAAATTGAAGCGTTCGCTGAAAAGTGGCTGGGTAAGAACCTGGTAACCTATCAGACAGACGAAAATGGTCAGCCTGTAAGCCGTATTCTGGTTGAGCCTTGCACTGATATCGCTGAAGAGCTGTACCTGGGTGCGGTTGTGGATCGCTCCAGTCGTCGTATCGTTTTCATGGCCTCCACAGAAGGTGGTGTTGAAATTGAGACGGTTGCGGAAGAGACTCCCGAGAAAATTCTGAAAGCCACTGTTGACCCTCTGGTTGGCGCGCAGCCATACCAGGGCCGTGATCTGGCCTTTAAATTAGGCCTGAAGGGTAAGCAAATTGGTCAGTTCACCAAGATTTTCCTGGGTCTGGCTAAAATGTTTGAAGAGAAAGATCTGGCCTTGCTGGAAATCAATCCACTGGTTATCACTCCTGAGGACGACATTCACTGCCTGGACGCCAAAGTCGTTATCGACGGTAACGCCATGTACCGTCACCCAGAGCTGAAAGAAATGCACGATCCTACTCAGGAAGATGCTCGTGAAGCTCACGCTGCTCAATGGGATCTGAACTACGTAGCATTGGATGGCAACATCGGCTGTATGGTGAACGGCGCTGGTCTGGCCATGGGTACCATGGATATCGTTAACCTGCATGGCGGCAGCCCTGCCAACTTCCTGGACGTTGGTGGCGGTGCAACCAAAGAGCGCGTTATCGAAGCGTTTAAAATCATCTTGTCCGACGCCAATGTTGAGGCCGTACTGATCAATATCTTTGGTGGTATTGTTCGCTGTGACCTGATCGCTGAAGGTGTTGTGGGCGCTGTTGAAGAAGTAGGTGTTAAGGTTCCTGTTGTTGTTCGCCTCGAAGGTAACAACGCTGACCTGGGTGCCAAAGTACTGGCTGACAGCGGTCTGAACATTATTGCTGCAACTAGCTTGACCGACGCTGCAGAGCAAGTTGTTAAAGCGGCTAAAGGTTAATAGGGGACAAGTTAATGAGCGTTTTAATCAATAAAGACACCAAAGTTATCTGTCAGGGTTTCACCGGTGGTCAGGGTACTTTCCACTCTGAGCAAGCGATTGCCTATGGCACGCAAATGGTTGGTGGTGTAACTCCGGGCAAAGGTGGCACCACTCACCTGGGGCTGCCTGTATTCAATACCGTTGCCGAAGCTGTTGAAGCGACCGGTGCTGATGCCTCTGTTATCTACGTTCCAGCGCCTTTCTGTAAGGATTCTATCCTGGAAGCCGCCAACGCTGGTATCAAACTGATCGTGTGTATTACCGAGCACATTCCTGTAATGGATATGCTGGAAGCCAAAGTTAAGTGTGACGAACTGGGCGTACGCCTGGTTGGCCCCAACTGCCCAGGTGTTATCACTCCGGGTGAGTGTAAAATCGGCATTATGCCTGGCCACATCCACCTGCCTGGCAAGGTTGGCATCGTTTCCCGTTCCGGTACTCTGACTTACGAAGCGGTTAAGCAGACTACTGATTACGGTTTTGGTCAGTCCACTTGTGTTGGTATCGGTGGTGACCCGATTCCAGGTTCCAACTTCATCGATATTCTGGAAATGTTCCAGAACGATCCTCAGACAGAGGCTATCGTTATGATCGGTGAAATCGGTGGTTCCGCCGAGGAAGAAGCGGCAGCTTACATTAAAGACAATGTAACCAAGCCTGTTGTTTCTTACATCGCGGGTGTTACAGCACCTCCAGGGAAGCGTATGGGCCACGCTGGCGCCATCATTTCTGGCGGTAAAGGTACTGCTGATGAGAAATTTGCTGCTCTTGAAGCGGCTGGTGTTAAAACCGTTCGCTCTTTGGCGGGCATCGGTGATGCACTGAAAGAAGTGACTGGTTGGTAATATCCATTCATTAGTCACGAAAAGCGGCCCTCTGGGCCACTGCTGTCCCACAGTTTGACAGTCATAAGACCAACCTCATC
>JALUYN010000266.1 GCA_027012915.1 Cellvibrionaceae bacterium | reverse complement strand
AATCTGCGAAGTTCTGCATTGAACAGGCGGGCATCAAACCATCCGACATCGACGTGGTAGCCATTCCTTTCGCCCCCATCAGTCTGAAAGATCCGGCCCGCTGGCACTATGCCAAACGCTATTGGTACGCCCCGGACCGCGCACTGGATGCCCTGTTCAACGGCAATCGTCGCTACCGCCGCTACAAGAAAAAAATTACCTGGCTACTGGAGCAACTGGGCATCAACCCCAAAGACGTAGAACTGGAATCGGTTGAACACCACCTGTCTCACGCTTCGAGCGCATACCATTGCAGCGGTTTTAAAGAGAAAACTGCGATCATGGGTATCGATGGTAAAGGCGAGTACGCCACCACCTTCTTCGGCTACGGTGAAAACGGCAAGATTCATAAAATCAAGGAATTCTACGACCCGGACTCTCTGGGCGGCCTCTACGGTGCCATCACCGAATTCCTCGGGTTTGAAATGCTCGACGGCGAATACAAGGTCATGGGTATGGCGCCCTACGGGGATACCTCCAAGTACGATCTTTCGCGCCTCGCCAAATTTGAAAACGGCGAGCTAATCATCAACACCGAGTACGCCAACGTTATCGGCTTGCGCCGTTACAAAGACGGCGAAGGCAAAGGCTACTACTTCTCCCCGAAACTGATCGAGTGGCTCGGCGAAAAGCGCGAGGGCGATATTGCCGACGAGCCTTACATTCACTACGCCGCCTCCATGCAGAAGCTGTTTGAAGACCTGGCGCTGCAAATGATGGATTACTATCTCGGCGACATCCTCAAGGAAACCGGCAAACTGGCCTTTTCCGGCGGCGGCGCCCTGAACGTAAAGCTGAATCAGAAAATAGTCGCCCGCGACGAACTCAAAGAACTGTTTGTACAGCCCGCCTCCGGTGATGCCGGAACCGCCATTGGTGCGGCGGCCTACGCCTCGGAAATGCGTGGCGTATCCGTGGAAAAAATGGAGCACGTGTACCTCGGCCCCAGCTATACCACCGAGGAAATTATCGCCGCCTGCGCCAAACACCCCAATGCTCCCCAGTGGCAACAAATTGAGGATGTTCCCGAGCGCATCGCCAAGGTTCTGGTGGGTGGCGATCCGGTCGCCTGGTTCCAGGGTCGCATGGAATTCGGCCCCCGCGCCCTGGGTGGCCGTTCGATTCTGGGATGCCCCAGCGTCGACGGTGTCGCAGACAAGATCAATGAACAAATTAAATTCCGCGAGCGCTGGCGCCCCTTTTGCCCCAGCATGCTCAGTCGTGTAGCTCCGGAAATGTTCAAGGTAGATCACCCGGCACCCTATATGACCTTCACCTTTGAAGTGAAAGACGAGTGGAAAGACCGCGTTCCCGAAGTTGTCCATGAAGATGGTACTGCTCGTGCCCAGGCTCTGCAGCCGGGCGTTAACGATCGCTACTATGCACTGATGGAAGAAATGGAGAAACTAACCGGCAATGGCGTGGTCATGAATACATCCCTGAACCGTCGTGGTGAAGCCATGGTATGCTCCCCAACGGATGCACTGAATATGTTCTTTGGATCGGATCTGCAGTATCTGATTATGGAAGATATTCTGGTGGTCAAACGGGCACAGTAATATTTTACTATTATGAACCGTTCCTCAAAAAAGTGGATACTACAACTATGTCATTCCTATGGTGCTCCTTTTGATGATGTTGCGCGCCAATGGAAGGTGCTTTTTGATGAAGCTGAATACAACGTCTTGACAGTCTTTCTGACAGGAAAGCCGAATCAAAAAGTGTCAGATCTCGTAGGAGGGCAGGTAGAGTTTTTAGATTATACATCCAAAGACTTGAAAGGTCTCAAACGCAAACAAATTAACGTGATAAGAGCTCTTCATCGCAAGCATCATTTTCAACTTGCGATTGCGCATCGATATAAGCCCATGTATATCGCTTCACACATTAAAGGGCTGAAAGTCTACGGGGTTGCCCACGCATATGGTGTTTTCAATAACTTCTGGCGAAAGCAGTATATCAACAGACACAAAAAGGATCTCACACTTTATGGAGTTTCCAATGCCATTAGGGATGACATTCGCGCATCGCTGAGCGGATTTCCCCAAGAAAAAATTCATACGTTTTACAATCGCGTTAATGTAAAGAAGCTCAAAGCTGGGCAGATCAACAGAGAGAAAGCCAGGCAGCAATTGGGCTTCGATAAAGAAGACTATGTTGTAGGTAATGTAGGCCGCCTGCATCCAGATAAAGATCAAAAAACTTTGATAGAAGGTTTTGCAAAATCACTTCCAAAACTCGGAAAAGCCAAATTGGCCATCATTGGAGAAGGCCGCTTAAGGAGTGAGCTTGAAGATCAAATCAAAGTGTTAGGACTAGAGAATAACGTTTTTCTTCTTGGCCGAGTAATAGATGCCTGGAAGTATTTTAAAGCATTCGACGTATTTGCTTTAACTTCAAATTACGAACCATTTGGCATGGTCCTTCTTGAGGCCATGACAGCAGAAATCCCCATAATCAGCTCAGATGTTGGTGGCGCCCCCGAAGTCCTAGGCGATACCAGTGCATTGTTTCCGTTAGGCAGCAGCGAAAAACTGGCAGAAGTG
>JALUYN010000265.1 GCA_027012915.1 Cellvibrionaceae bacterium | reverse complement strand
CACTGGGTCCATTTTCGGCGGAGCAGCCTCACCATTTTTCAGCAGCTTGCGGGTGTTTTTGCAGGTCTCCGAAGTACATCCGAAGTACTTGCCAAAGCGACCGGTCTTCAACTGCATTTCGCTGCCACATTTGTCACATTCGATGACCGGACCTTCATAGCCTTTCAGCTTGAAGCTGCCCTGCTCTACTTCGAATCCGGAGCAATCCGGATTATTACCGCAGATATGCAGCTTACGGGTTTCGTCTAGCAGGTAGCTGTCCATAGCGGTATTACAGATGCTACAGCGATGCTTCTGGCGCAATTGTTTGGATTCCGCCTCATCGTCATCATCGACGTTTACAGCCTCGTCACCAGAGACAAGATTTAAGGTGGTTTTGCAGCGTTCCTTGGGAGGCAATGCATATCCGGAACAGCCCAGGAAAACCCCGGTAGTACCGGTACGAATCTGCATATTCCGACCGCAAGTGGGACACGGAATATCTGTCTCGGTGGGCGCATTTGGACGCATTCCGCCATCGTCGTTCTGCGCATTCAAAAGCGTGATAGAAAAGTCGCGATAGAAATCATTCAGCAGATCGTGCCACTCAATATCACCATCAGCTACCTTATCCAGGGACTCTTCCATATTGGCGGTAAAACTGTAGTCCATTAAATCAGAAAAGTTTTCCGTGAGCCGCTCGGTAACGATATCGCCCATTTTGTCGGCGTAAAAACGTCGCTTGTCGACATGTGCATAACCGCGATCCTGAATCGTCGAAATGATCGAAGCGTATGTTGAGGGACGACCAATGCCACGCTTTTCCAACTCTTTTACCAAACTTGCTTCGGTGTAACGCGCAGGTGGTTTGGTGAAGTGCTGGTTAGGCTCAAGTTTCTTGAGATCCAGTACGTCACCTACAGCCACTTCCGGCAAGACAACGTCATCGTCTTTCTTGGACTGAGGCGGCTGTACTTTCATAAAACCGTCAAAGCGAATTACCCGACCACGAGTTCTGAGTTCGAAATCTCCTGCTGCAACCACCAATGAGGTACTGGTGAATTCTGCCGGAGTCATCTGGCAGGCAACAAACTGCTGCCATATCAAACTGTATAAACGCTCGGCGTCGCGTTCCATACCCGTAAGCTGAGTGGGTTTAATGGTAACTGCAGAGGGACGAATAGCTTCGTGAGCTTCCTGAGCCCCCTCTTTACTGGAATAGGACACCGCGGCTTTGGGCAAGTACTTTTTGCCGTAGTTTTCCAGAATATAATCTCTGCAATTTTCTACCGCTTCTTTGCTGAGATTAGTTGAATCCGTACGCATGTAGGTAATGTAGCCTGCCTCATACAGACGCTGCGCCATCATCATGGTTTTCTTGACACTGAAACCAAGTCGCGTACTGGCCGCCTGTTGCAAGGTCGAGGTGATATATGGAGCGCCTGGTTTTGACTGAGTCGGTTTGTCCTCGCGACTGGCAACCTTGTAAGTACTAGAGCTGAGCAGCTCAACTGCCGCCATAGCCTGAGCCTCGTTGAGAGGCTTAAAGGCACTGCCGCCGTGTTTTTTGACCTCAAAACGGATTTGATCCTTGTCGGCTGTGGTCAGGTCCGCAAACACATCCCAGTATTCTTCGGGAATAAACGCGCGAATTTCGCGCTCACGCTCCACAACCAAACGCACTGCCACCGATTGCACGCGACCGGCTGACAATCCACGGGCTACCTTCTCCCACAACAGCGGTGACACCATATAGCCCACGACACGATCCAGAAAGCGTCGTGCTTGCTGTGCATTAACACGATTTAAGTCAACGGGACCGGGTTGTTTAAAGGCGTCTTGAATCGCACTCTTAGTGATCTCATTAAACACTACCCGGCGATAGCGGCTCTCGTCGCCGCCAATCGCCTGTTGCAGGTGCCAGGCAATCGCTTCTCCCTCGCGATCCAAATCCGTTGCGAGATAAACGACGTCGGCTTTTTCCGCGAGAGACTTGAGTTCCTCAACCACCTTCTCTTTGCCAGGCAGTACTTCGTAGTGAGCTTCCCAATTATTCTCAGGATTGATACCCATACGATTGATCAACTGCTCTTTGGCTTTCTTGCGCTTGTGCTCAACCTTTTGCTCTGGGGACAGTTTGCGGGTAATCGCTGCTTGCCTCGCCCGTTCTTTTGCATCCACGGGCTTTTTCGCACCACCACTGGTGGGCAGATCCCTAATATGGCCGATGCTCGATTTCACAATAAAATCGTTGCCGAGGTATTTATTGATGGTCTTCGCCTTTGCCGGCGACTCCACGATCACCAAGGATTTACCCATAATCAGTTTAATCTCTGTATTGATAACTTTTGATGCAAAATTAACCATAAAGGACAAAGTCTGCACAAGCGTGACCACAACAGTCGCAGTCAGTGGCTAAAGGGCGTCATATATAAGTCTTGCCCCCATTTCGGTCAAGCCATGTTTTCCGATTTAAGTGTATTTTTGAGAAAAGTCCAACATTCGTCATGCATGCGGCGAATATTATTAGCCTAATAGTAAGTTGCAATGTGCTGATATCCACCGACGGTAGTGATATCCCGCCAAATCATCAAGAATGGCAGCAGCCGGCCGACTACTGAAACAACCGACTCCTATGCTAGGCTTACACCAAAGCCATACCCCAAAGACACCGTATCCAATATGTCCGCCCTGTCCATTCTTATTCTCCTCATCGCCATCGCTATTTTTTCTCTGGCGGTGGTGAGCTTTATCAACGAGCGGGAAAAACGCCAGAAACTGCTGAGGAAAAAACTCAATCAGGTTAAGCGTAAAAGCAGCGAACTGGAAGAATTGGTGGTAGAACTGGACCAACTGGTAGAGTCCCGGGCTATTCCACGCATTATCAACGAAGATATTATTGAAATGTTGGCCGCCGCCAAAGAAAGTGGCGAGGATGCCACATTTCTGCAGGCCAGCTACCAAGCAGCCATTGGCCGTCATGATGTGCTATCTGATGAAAACCGGGATAAGGTCTACGACCGCCTGAAAGAAAGCGATAAACAAATTGCCCAAGCTCAAGGCTACCTCAAAGAAGCTGGACGCATTATCCGCAAACAACAAGGCAGCGGAAAAATCTCACTTGAAGAGATGAATGCGTTTATCGGTGAGCTTGCGTGGGCTCATCTGACCACGGAAGTCATCACCTTTATTGGCCAGGGCCACAAGGCCATGAACCGCAATGACGTACTCAGTGCCCACGCGTTCTATCGCAAGGCACAACAGCTTCTCGCCAATTCGGCCCACACCAATCCCCAGCGACATCGAATGATCAAAGAGCTATCGGATATGATGGCAGGAAAACGCAAAGCACTGAGCTCAGAATTAATGCCTGAAAAGCAATACAACCCGGGCGACGATGGCACCACATCATTCTCGATCGACGAGCAGTTGCAGGAAACCGAGGCGGCCGAAGAAGCAGAAAGTTCTACTGAGTCATCTGCAGAGGAAGCTGCATTGGACAATGAAAATTCGGCCAGCTGAGAATTGAAATTACTGCACCGATAACTGTGGAGCGGAAGCTTTCAACCACTGTCCCATCGCTTGCACATGCTCCACTTTCCCCAGCTCATTCCAAAACCCGCACAAGCCTTGTGGCCCTGAGCTGATGGCAAATACAAAGTCCGGTATCTCCTGCAACATTCCACGCAGGGCTTCTTCTACGTCTGGCTCCATAGACACTTTGGGCTTCTGCACCCAATCCCACTTTCCAGAAAAGTGCAAATCGTGTGCAAAACGCTTGCGCACCAACAGCCACTGATTTTTGATGTCCGCCTGGTGTTGCCACGGCAAGCAATAGGTCACCGCATGGTTGGTTCTCGACTTAAAATCACTACCTTCAGGTATGGGCTGGAAATGAACTCGCAGCCCTTGGCTCGCTGCTTCCTTTCTCAGCTCCGCCTCGCGTCGCTGAGCGGGTGTAGGTTGCATCAACATAACTGGCCCCAAAATTAGGGCCAATGCCGCAAGACAAATAATAATTGGTAACCAACTCACATAAACCTCAGAAAATACTCAACAAATTTTTGATATCGATCCAGCACTACCCATGACTGATACAGTTATGGTAAAACGATGCAAACAATAATCGGGATAATGATCAAGGGGATAGATAGATGAGCAATTATAAACACATTTTGGTAGGTCTGGACCTTAGCGAAGAATCTGAAGAAGTAATCGCCAGAGCAACAGCCCTGGCTGCTGCCGCAGGCGCCAAATTATCACTGGCACATGTAATCGAACCCCTGACTTTTGCGTACGGTGGCGACATTCCAGTAGACCTGACCGAAATTCAGACACAGCTGGAAAGCCAGGCAAAACAGAAGCTGTCTTCTCTTGGAACAAGCATTCAGGTAAGCGATGAAGATCAGCATGTGATAGTGGGCCAACCGGTCGATGAGATCCACTCGCTGGCCGAGTCCATTGGTGCCGACCTAATCATTGTAGGCAGCCACGGGCGCAAGGGGCTGGCCCTGCTACTGGGATCTACTGCCAATGGTGTTATTCACGGCGCTAAGACCGATGTCCTCGCGGTTCGAGTAGCCAAGTCCAGTTAAATACCAGCCGCATCTGATAGAACCAGCAGGTCTCATTTATAGCCGCTATCAGGACTCGTCGAGTTCTTCCCAGCGGCTATATTTTTGCTCCAAAGCTTGCTGCATTTCCCCGAGCTCAGACAGCGTTTTAGCCACCTCTTCGTGATCTCCACTGTAAAAATTCGGCGACGCAACGACCTCCTGAAGGGCTTCAATATCGGTTTCCAGCTGCTCAATTTCGCCCGGCAGAGCGTCCAACTCGCGCTGCAGCTTGTAACTCAATTTCTTCTTAGGTTTATCTTTGGACTCGAGAACAGTGTTTTCTGCATTTTCAGGCCTCGGCTGAGTTTCAAGCGTCAAAGAAGCATCTTTAGCGGAGACACTCTCAATCGACTCCTGCCAGTGGCCACCCTGACGCAGCCAGTCGTCATACCCGCCCACATATTCGCGCACACAGCCACCACCTTCGAAGGCCAGCGTACTGGTGACCACATTATCGAGAAATGAACGGTCGTGACTCACCAACAAGATGGTGCCCGAGTAGTTGGTTAATACATCCTCAAGCAACTCCAGAGTCTCAACATCCAAATCGTTGGTCGGTTCGTCGAGCACCAGGAGATTGCTGTCTTTACTGAACAGTTTTGCCAGTAGAACACGATTTCGCTCTCCACCCGACAGTGCTCTGAGTGGCGTTCTGGCGCGCGCACCGGTAAACAGGAAATCGCTGAGGTAACTGATGATATGCCGACTCTTGCCGTTGATCTCGATGCTTTCACGTCCCTGAGATACATTGTCGACAGCTGTTTTTTCGAGATCTAACTGCTCTCTCAGCTGATCAAAGTAAGCGACGTTAAGGTTGGTACCGGTTCGAACCTGCCCCTCTTCAGGTTGCAATTGTCCCAGAATAATTTTTAGTAGCGTACTTTTCCCTGCCCCGTTAGGGCCAATCAAACCAATACGGTCACCACGTAGAATCGTGGTAGTAAAATCTCGAATGACAGGTTTGCCCTCCCAGGCATGGGACACATGAGACAGCTCTGCAACCAACTTACCCGACAGGCCGGAGGCCCCCACATCAATCCTTGCTGTACCAGTTCGTTCTCTACGTTCACCGCGCTCGACACGCATCGCTTTCAGAGCTCGAACACGTCCCTCGTTGCGGGTACGTCGCGCCTTGATTCCCTGACGGATCCACTTTTCCTCTTCTGCCAATCGCTTGTCGAACAGCGCGTTGTGACGCTCTTCTTCAGCCAGCTGCTGTTCACGAAATTCCAGAAAGCTCTTGTAGTCACCATGCCAGCTGCGAGTATGCCCTCTATCCAGCTCTACGATATCTGTGGCCAGGTTCTGCAGTAACTGCCTATCGTGGGTAATAAACACAACAGCTCCATTGAAACTCTTGACCTGTTCCTCGAGCCATTCAATGGCCTGAATATCGAGATGGTTGGTAGGCTCATCCAGCAAAAGAACATCGGGCTCAGACACCAAAGCTCTCGCTAACGCTACTCGGCGACGCCACCCGCCGGACAATTGTGCCAGAGTCTTCTCAGAGGGCAGCTGCAGACGCGAAATAACCGCTTCGACCCGTTGCTGCAGGCTCCAGCCATCCTTTGCCTCAATGGCCTGCTGGACTTTGGCCATGCGATTCATATCCTGAGGTTCGGCGTGGATTAACGCATGGTATTCCATTAGCAACTGGCCCACGTCTTCCAGGCCCGCAGCGACCGCATCGAATACAGTTACATTTTCAGGGTCCGGCAGATCTTGCTCCAAACGCGCAACTTTGGCGGTGGGCTGAACCCACAGTGAGCCATCATCAAGCGCCACCTGCCCGGCAATAACTTTCAACAGGGTGGACTTGCCTGCACCGTTGCGACCAATAAGACACAGTCTCTGCCCCTTCTCAACTGCGAGGTCTACACCATCCAACAAAACCTGTGTACCGTAGTGCAAAGAGGCCTGCTTCAGCTCCAGTAGTGCCATGATCTATCCAATTCCTGTAAAAATTGCCGGCTATTCTACGCCAAACAACAGAATCTCTATAGGAATTGAACTACAATTTAGGGTATAAAAAAGACTGCTACGGACGATACAATAATCACAACGGCCGCAAGCTGTTTGGGGTACAGGAAGTTGAAGAGAATAGGTTATACAGACAAAGGCAACGAAAGCCAGATAACACCATGCCGTACTGGTTGGCAGCGCCTTTATGGACTACTGGCGTTTGTTTGCATTTGTGCAAATGCCACCGCACTGAATATCAGCTCCACAAGCCACAGACTCGACCCACTGCAACAGCAGCGCCAAAGCTATCTGTCTGCGCGCGACGCGCTGCATAAGGGACAAATCAAGAGTTATCGCCAACACCGTGAGCAGCTGCTCAACTACCCCCTCACCCCCTATCTGGATTACTTCGAGCTACGACGGCGACTTGCTCGCCTACCCTACAATGACGTAGATCAATACTTGGCAGAGACTTCTCACCCGCTATTAAAGGCACGCCTGACCAAACAATGGTTAAACACCCTGGCGCAAAAGAAACGTTGGCACGATTTCCGGACCTACTACCACTCCTCAGAAAATACAGTACTTCAGTGTTACGCGTTGGAAGCCCGTATCCGCACCGGAGATCGCACGGCATTGGAAGAAGTAGAAACCCTCTGGAACGTGGGGCACTCTCAACCGGATGAATGCGATCCACTGTTCAAGCTATGGAGCAACACCGAGTATTTCACGCAGGAAATGGCTTGGCAGCGCTTCGTGAAAGCCATGGATAAGAGCAAAACAAGACTGGCTCGTTATATTGCAAAGCAATTCAACGATGAATACAAAACCTATTCTGATCTGTATATAAACGTGCACCGCACACCCGCTCTACTGGAAAAAAACAGCCGTTTTCAGGAACAATCCCCAAGGATGCGGGCAATTATTCTGCACGGAATCAAACGCTACGCACGTCGAGACGCACAGCACGCCTACCAGCAATGGCAACGCTACGACGCGCAACAATTGTTTGACGACGAGCGTCGCTTCAACACCCAACAGTTCATTGCCTCGCGTTTGGTAAAACAAGGACACCAACAAGATGCAGAGGCCCTGATTGAGCAGATCCCACAGCTCACCTCAGAAAAGCTCAGCGAAGGCCTGATACGAGAATTCCTCAAGGAGATGGATTGGGATAAGGCGCTTAGCTATATCGCAAAACTGCCTCAGTCATTGCAACAATCCGAACGCTGGCGCTACTGGCGCGCTCGAGCGCTGGAACAGCAAGAGAACGAAGGAGCCAGCGAAGCCAAGGCACTCTACACCGAACTGGCTATGCAGCGAGGTTATTACGGCTTTCTCGCCGCCGACAGGCTCGGTCACCAGTACAATCTCGGAGATTCCCCAAGTAATATCGCTCCCGATCGCTTGAGTGAATTGGCCAATAGACCTGGAGCGATGCGCGCCAGGGAATTGCTTATGGTCAACGACCCGCTGAATGCTCGCCGTGAGTGGTTCCACCTTACCCAAACATTGACCCCACAGGAGCATATCACGGCCGCCAAACTCGCGAGCCAATGGGGCTGGCACCACAATACAATTATTTCTCTTGCCAGTGCCAAACACTGGGATGATTTGCAGTTACGTTTCCCTCTGGCCTATAACAAACAGGTTCTGAACACCGCGCAAAAACTCCAGGTTTCCCCCTTACTGGTTTTTGCCATTGCTCGACAAGAGAGCGCATTTGCTGTCGATGCCCGCTCACCTGCTGGCGCCATGGGTCTCATGCAGTTATTGCCAAGTACCGCCAAAATGACTGCTCGAAAAGCAGGACTGCGCTACAAAAAGCGCGATCTGCTGACCCCGGAAAAGAACATTGAACTGGGAAGCCGGTATATTACGACACTGCTGAAACAGTTTAACGGAAACCGTATTCTGGCAACTGCGGCTTATAACGCCGGACCACGGCGGGTGAAAGGATGGCTTAAAGAAACTGCCGAGCAACTTCCCTATGACGTATGGATCGAGACAATCCCCTTCCAGGAAACCCGCAAATACGTGCAAAATGTGCTGGCCTATTCCGTCATATACGGGTACCGCATGGGGACCGTGCCCAGCTTGCTGAGTGTCCATGAGACAAATCAGCCACTATAATGTGTGGCAGAAACCGTGACCCGAACTTAAACGACCACTAACCGCAGGATTGCTTGTGTCCACTTCCGACATGCCTTTAGATATCAAGGATTCATACGACGACTGGAGCCATGTCCAGGAAACCATCACTATGCTGTATCTGGCGGTTTGCCAGATTGAGAACTCGATTTCCGAAAGCAATCATTCCGTCGACAAATTGACCAGCTCATTTACCGAACTGGCTGAACATTCCAGGGAAGTGGATAACCTGGTGTTAGAACTGGATAGTGCCGATCAACTTCAAGAATTTAAGCAAAAGATCTCACAAACTACGTTGGAAATTCAGCAGAAAGTCAACCAGGCCATTACCGCGTTTCAGTTTTACGACCGCATTAGTCAGCGCTTGGACCACGTGGCCAGCAGCCTGGAACAAACCAGCGAGCTGATGCAAAACCCCGACAATCTAAATAGCCCCAATGCATGGCAGGATGTTCAGAACAACGTAAAAAGTAGCTATTCCATGGAGGCCGAACGCATCATGTTTGAACACATTATGCGCGGCGCCACCGTCAAGGAAGCACTTGAGATCTACAAACACCACTTTGACAGCCAAGACACACTGGTAACAGACGACACCGACGATGAAATTGAACTGTTCTAGAGCGGCTTCCAGAGCAGACGGTTATTCGGATAATAAACTCAAGAACACAGTGGTTATCTGACCACCTTCCCTACCCCTTCTCAGTACCCAAAACGTCACGCAAACGTTCTTGTACGCGCTCGGCCAGCTCATCGGGCTGAAACTTGGATAAAAAGCCGTTACAACCTACTTTTTTAACCATGGCCTCGTTAAAATTCCCGGAGAGGGATGTGTGCAGCAACACAAACAGATCACTGAGTGCCGGATCTTGCCTGATTTCGTGAGTAAGGCGATAGCCATCCATCTCTGGCATTTCAGCGTCGGTAATCACCATAAACAGCTCTTCACAGACATCCACACCATCGGCAGCCAGCTGTTTCAGGTAGCTCAGAGCTTTCAATCCATCTTGCCGATAGACAATTTCCACCCCAATATTTGCCAAGGTAGACTTAACTTGCGCCATTGCAGTGGCCGAATCGTCAACCAACAACACCTTAAGGTTGCGCTGCTGTGCAATATCGACCAACTCATGATCCAAAACTTCTTCAGAAACTGACGTTTCATAGGGAATGATGTCGGCCAATACCCGCTCCACATCGAGAATTTCAACGATGTCATCCTCGAGACGTGTAATAGCCGTGAGGAAGTGACTACGTCCCGTGCCTTTTGGAGGAGGTAAAATCAAATCCCAGTTCAAGTTAACGATACGATCCACAGGCCCCACGAGAAAGGCCTGCACACTACGATTGTACTCAGTGACAATCAGATTGCAGTCTTCTCGGTCACGCAACGGGGGACCACCTATGGCCGCACTGAGATCGATGACCGATATGGTTTGATCGCGCAAATGGGTAACACCACAAATTACCGGATGACTGTGGGGTAATGCGGTCAAATTCGGCACTTGCACCACTTCCTGAATCTTAAATACGTTCAGGGCAAACATCTGCCGGCCGGCCAGCTTAAACATCAATAGCTCAAGGCGGTTTTCACCTACAAGCTGGGTACGCTGATCGACGGACTCAAGAAGTTTGGACATAGCATCCTCTGGGGTTTCAATACTCACTCTGTAGTGTAGCCCTTCACAGGGTACCTACGCCTACAATCCTACAGAAATCATCGGCGGCAAACCGAGTTTTTTTAGCTTCATTTAATCCAGCCTATTATACGGGTCTCTGCAGAAACTCTGACAGCGACTGTGCGTCAAAGGGCCATCCCAACTCTTCGTCCAAATCCGAACGATACACCACCGGGATTCTCACGCCATAGCGCTCCACCAAGGTTGCATCTTCCGCTATATCGACTTCCACCAAGCGATAGCTGAAAACCTCCAAACAAGGCCAGATTACATCTTTTGCCTGATCACACAGATGACATCCCAGAGTCGTGTATAGAACGAGGTCCCGCATAGTTATAAGCACCCAAACAAAAAGGGCATTCTATCAAAGAATGCCCTTCTGAACGCTCCCAAGTCTGATAAGGTTATAGCTCGAGGCTTTCCATCAACCTCTCAAGAAACGATTTGAATCCGCCTTCGGGGCGGGCAACGTCAATCGCCTCAGCAATAGACTCGATCAATTCTCTTGGATTTTGGAAAGTTTGCGCTGTTTGCGTTGCCTCAATAAGTGCACGAGAGAAGCTCCCTACTGGCCTCAAACTCTCAGCTACAGAGGCCGGCTCTGAGCGTGCTTCACTATAGGCAGAGGTCACGCGTTGCACCGATGTCTGCGACAGATTCAGTGCAAAACTGCTGATCTCCGAATCGTCGTAACCTAGCGACAAGGCGGCATCGAAAGCCGCAGTAACATCTCCAGCGAAGAAATCTTCAGCCAGATCGTTCACCTGAGACAGCAGCTCGGTCAGCGCTTTCATCTCGTCGGAATCCAGCTCGCCGTCTACTTGCAGCTCAAACTGATATTCCTCGCCATAACCATACTGCGAGTATTCAAGGCTCCCTCTACTCGAATTCGTCTGAGTCAGGCTTTCTTGAAACATAGAGCGCAGCGCCGAGCTCTGAATAGTCACGGTATCACCATCTTGGGTAGTAACCGAGAAACTGAAACTGTTTCTCTGCGCCGCCTCGTAGCTGAAGTACTGGCTCTGAGCTCGCAGCGCTGGAGCTGGTTCCTCAACTGAAGAGCTAATCGGCTCAGCTGCTACCTCACCGCCCTTCGAAGCCTCAGCCCCTCCTAGAAACTGTTGTCTCAGGTCTTCTATGCCTGCTAGCACCGAGTCATAGGTCTTTCCTATCTCGGACTCCACACCCGGCGTCAATGCGCCCAGCGCCTCAAGGTCTTCCCGAGCGGACTCAAAACCCTGCAAGAATCCAGATAGCCCGGCTTCGATTCGACTGCTCAGCTCCTCCTCAGAAGCGCCATCTTCAATGTCTCGCAACAACTGATTTTCTATGAAGGATAGAATGCTTCCTGCGGCCGCTTCAGAACTGATGCGCTCATCAACCGGGCCAGCTTTTGACGATCTTATAGAAGCAGAATAAGAAGATTCATAACGGGATTCCGAACGAATGTAGACAGCGGAAGGATTCTTTTCCGGATAACGCTGCGATCGGTCCACCTCTTCAGTCTGTCGCAAGGCCTTATCGGATAAGGTGTCGACAGCGCGATTATTTGAGGACGAATCACGCAGCCGCTCTTGAGCGTACTGTGGGGATTCGTGGTGAGAATTTGGTGCTGAAACGCCAGATGAATGCATGATACCTCTCCCGGAAGGTCCCATTAGGGCCATACAGAGATATCGTCCAAAACTACGAAAACTATAATAATATTATTCTATCAATCAATGTCTGTTGATAGACTCGTATTAACACAAGGTCTCCTAGTGAGGTAAATTACCGCCTGCGCGACCACTCTGGTACTCGCTGTCTTTCGGAAAACGCAGCGGCTCTAGGACTGGGACATCCACCAAACGCCAACTGCCACAGCTAGCAGCACGACAGCACCAATGATCAGACCACCACCGGATGATTTCGTAGCAGGCTCAACTGACTGGACTTGCTCTGGAGTTGGTTTCGTAACACTGACTTTCGGCTTGGCGCGATTACTGGCAGTTCCCTGCGGGGGGCGCTGTTGAGCGGCCTTGTTTTCACCGGTCGGCTTAGAAACACTGGCGGCTGGTTTTCCTGAGACTGGCTTGGCAACACTGCGCACAGTGGTTTTATCCAGCTCATCCGACGGCCCGATAACGCCAAAACTGAGCGTATCAAAGCACAACTCGTCACCCCGTTTTACCCGAGTCTCTGCAATGCGCTCGCCGTTGAGATAGGTGCCGTTTGACGAACCGAGATCCTTCACATACAGCAACCCATTTTTTACATGCAAACTCGCATGCCTGCGCGAAAGATGTGCAGCTCCCAAACTGATATCGCAATCGTTAGAACGCCCAATGACCGTGGTTTCAGCCAAAGAGTAAACTCTATTGGATAGTGCGGCACTATTGGCTTTGAGCGCCCAACCGGTATTTTCTTCTGTGGCACGCTTCTTCGATTTTGGGCGAGGTTCCCGCTTGGGATCAATCAGTTGCAATTCCTGACCACAGATCCGAATTACATCGTTGATAGCCAACGGATAGGCGCGGTCAGCGTTAATTCGACGCTCATTGATAAAGGTATCGCCAGCACCCTGAACCAGCTGCATCTGAACCTGCTCATGCTGCACCAAAATCTCGGCGTGATGCATTTGTGTGTTCATACCACTGAGTACCAAGTCATTCTCAGGGCTCCCACCCAAAGTGACTTTAGGCTCTACCAGCCACACAGATTGATTGGGATTGTCTTTAAACCGGAGTTTTAGCATTCACGTCTCTCTTTCCAGAGTGCAGAAAAGGCTGGTGCCACCACCTAAAAAGGCGATAAGATTTGCGTCGATAATGCAATGAATATACTTATTTTATCAATAGCTTAGATGATTTTTTTGCGATTGTTTCATAAGATTATTCACAATAAAAAAAGCGGCATCGTGTCACAGTTTTAAGTCTCGGCTGTCGCTACACTACAACGTTTTTCAAGATACGGATCAAAACGATGCCGCCCCTGTTATCACACTCAATAACCGACAAAGGGTTACAGCGGGACAATAACGAGGACTGCATTCTGCATCGCCCAGATCTGGGGCTTTGGGCTGTGGCGGACGGCATGGGCGGTCACGAGGCAGGGGAAGTCGCAAGCGCTATCACCTGTAACACTATTGAACAACATCGCAAAGACAACCTCCCACTGGACCGCGCCATACTAGCTTCTCACCAAGCCGTGATAAAGGCCATAGAAAGTGGCCAGGGCGCACAAGGCATGGGGTCTACGGTAGTAGCGTTACAATGCCAGGAGCGCAACTACACCATTGCCTGGGTGGGTGACAGCCGCGCGTATCTCTGGAGCACAACCAGCGAAGGCGGACAGCTGGAACAGCTCACCACCGATCACTCCTATGTACAAATGTTGCTGGATTCCGGCTCTATCGATGCTGAAGAAATGGAGCAACACCCGGACAAGAACATCATCACCCAGTGCATAGGCTCATTTGATAACCCAGACATTCATGTAGACTGTTACGAGGGCAAATGGGGCGCAGGCCAGTGGATTATTCTCTGCAGCGACGGCCTCACCGACGAGGTCAGCAACCAACAGATCGCCGAAATTCTATGCGATTCAGAGTCGCTCAGTTCCGCAACGGAGCAACTCATCGCCGCAGCCCTGGATCAAGGCGGTAGCGACAACGTATCGGTGCAGATTATAGAGTCACCGGTTCCCGCCGGCTCAACCAGAACGGGAATCACAGGTAACCGAGCTACTGACCTGGTCGTTGCAGCGGTGCTTGTATTTGCCTGCGTCGCTTTCGCGTATTGGTGTCTGTAACAAACTATGCAAAAGATTCCCGGCTACCAGATTATTCGCAAAATCAATCAGGGTGGTATGTCCACCGTGTATCTTGCCGTGCAATTGAGCGTTGGACGCGAGGTGGCTCTAAAAGTCATGTCACCTGCTCTAAACGCCGATCCGGTATTCAGCGAACGATTTCAGCGCGAAGCTACCATCGTTGGTCAGCTCACCCACCCC
>JALUYN010000264.1 GCA_027012915.1 Cellvibrionaceae bacterium | reverse complement strand
CAGGCGCCGCCCTCCCCCCAGAGCCCGGACGGCCCGGGATGCCCTCAGGAGAAGGTGCGGTGAGTATGAGGCAGGGGAGAAGGGGGAGGACAAAAAAGTTTTAACCATCAGTGCTTTGAGGGTTGCGGGGCCGTGCGAGAAGAATATTCTTGTTTTGTTCGCAATTCCCTCTTGTTTTCTGGGAAATTTTTGGACATATTGTCATAATTGTTCCAAGCAGGGGGCGGAAATGAACAGTATCCACGAGCTAACAAGTTTTTCAGCTCTAAGGGAAAAAGCTGGGCTTAGTCTTTCAGACGCCGCCCTTCTGGTTAGTCGCACCGAGCGGACTGTTCGACGTTACGAATCTGATGGAGCGACGTCGGTTCCTAAGCTTGTTATTGAAGCAATGCGTAAGGCAGCCATTGACAGGTGTGCGGCTATTAGCTCGACAAAGAAGACGTTTCGCTTCATCGATCTGTTTGCCGGCATTGGTGGACTAAGGATGCCGTTCGAGGAAATTGGTGGACGCTGCGTCTTCACCTCTGAGTGGGACCGGTTTTCCAGAGAGACCTATGCAGCCAATTTTCCTGACGACGAGGACCATGAGTTCGCCGGTGATATTCGTCCGTATGCAGATGAACCATGGCGTGTTCCCGAGCACGACGTTTTGCTCGCAGGTTTTCCATGTCAGCCCTTTTCCATAGCAGGGGTTTCAAAAAAGAATTCACTCGGCCGACCGCACGGGTTTCTTTGTGATACGCAGGGTACCCTGTTTTATGATCTGGCCAAGATCATCAAGCATCATGAGCCGCCTGCATTTGTTCTTGAGAATGTGAAAAACTTGGAACGTCATGATGGTGGGCGGACGTTTGCGACCATTCGGCATGTGCTTGAAGAAGAACTCGGATACAGAATTCAGTTTCGGGTTATCAACTCGGAGCCTTGGGTGCCGCAAAAGAGGGAGCGTATCTTTATAGTTGGCTTCAGGGATGCGGTCGATTTTAGCTTTGATGATGTTGATGTACCGCGCGACAATAAACCGGTCCTCGGTGATATTCTCGATGATGACGTGGAGGACAAATACACGCTAACCCCGAAGCTCTGGAACTACCTTCAGGAGTACAAGAAGAAGCATCAGAAAGCAGGAAATGGCTTTGGGTTTTCATTGTTTGGCCCGGATGATGTCGCACGGACCCTGTCGGCTCGTTATTACAAAGACGGATCGGAAATTCTGATTGAGCAGCCTGGTAACCGGCCGCGGCGGCTTACGCCAAGGGAGTGTGCCCGTTTGATGGGATTCGATGCGCCAAACTGTTCGAATTTTCAGATTCCCGTTTCCGACACTCAGGCGTATCGCCAGTTCGGCAACGCTGTGGTTGTCCCTGTTGTGCGTGCTGTTGCGGAAGCGTTGCGTCCATCTATCGAAGAGGTTGCAACTTTAAGTGACCTGCCGCTGCAAAAGGAGTTGCCTTTGAGGCAAGCAATTGGCTGACGTTGTATCGCCCCAGAAACGAAGTGAAATGATGTCGGGCATCAAGGGGGTGGATACGAAGCCCGAGATGCTCATTCGTAAGGCGCTTCATGCCAGAGGGCTTCGCTACCGGTTGCATGTTAAGAAAATGCAGGGAAAGCCCGACTTGGTTTTTCCAAAGTACAAAGCGGTGATGTTTGTCCATGGTTGCTTTTGGCACAAGCACGGTTGCCCGTTGTTTAAGTGGCCCAAAACAAGAGAAGAGTTCTGGCGGGATAAACTCACAAGAAACGCTTCTCGCGATGTAGCCAACATCCAGTCTCTTCAAGCCGGTGGTTGGCGCGTTGTTGTGCTCTGGGAGTGCGCTCTGCGCGGGAAGCGAAAATTGCCGATAGACAAAGTAGTTGATGAGTGTGTCTTATGGCTTCTCAGTTCTAGGCAATTTCTGGAGATTACGGGATTTGAATAGAGGCTTCTTGGCACCCCATTTCCGAGGTGTTGGCGTCAAAAAACTGTCTGCTGTCGATTCCGAGCCAAGTAGATCCAATCAACACGAAATTGGTCCTACTAGGGCTATGCGGTCTTTCCTCGGGGAAGATCGCGTTTTTTTTGATGTCTCATATGTATGGATGGCAGACGAGAATGAGACCATCACTGCAAGTGGCAATGCTTCATACTATAATTCACGCGAGGGAAAGCCGCGGGCACCAGAGTTCCGCCTTTATTATCCGTCAAATGCTGTTACCGAATTGATGAAAGAAGGTGACACGCTCTTTTTGGCGAAGCTTGCAGATCTCAAACTACTCTTTATCGTAGTCCCGAGCGAATGCACGTTGCAGGGTCAACTTTTGTGGCTTTTCGGGTTCGAGGAACAACCTGAAATGAAGTTTCTCGTCCGAGATTTTACCGAAGAGGGCGAGGGGGAACTTGATTTCATTTCAAGGTTTATTCTCGACGAAATAGGTGTCGAGCTCGAGGACCCCAATGCCAATACCATAGATGAGATTGTCGACCGCTATGCTTCGGGCTTCCCGTCAACCAGAGATTTTTCAGCACTCGCTAGGTTGACCCTTCCTGAGATCGATGCCTCGCATGATCCCGACGCAGCACTCATGGCATGGCTGAACCATGAGGAAGCGATGTTCAGGC
>JALUYN010000263.1 GCA_027012915.1 Cellvibrionaceae bacterium | reverse complement strand
TGTCCTCCACTTTCTCCCCCAGAGTCGTGATTTTGGCATTCTGCAGTTGGATGTCGAACTCCAGGAAAATGCGACCGATCAAGGCTAGAAAACCGGGGCGATCTGGGCTGATCACTTCCAATACGGTGGTATTGGTGTTGATATCGTTGCTGAGGCTGGTTTGCGTGGGAATCGCAAAGTGTTTCAGGGCTCGTGGTGTGCGGCGCTTAACGATATCGGAATAGTCGTCGGTGAGAGTCAGCTCTTCTATTAAGCGATGCTCAATTTTGGCCCGGGTTTCTTCGGTCAATTCTACCGGGTTGCCGTCGTCGTTCAGCACGTAGAAGGTGTCGATGGTGTAGCCACGACGCTCCGTGTTATAGATACGTGCATCCATAATACTCAGATTCAGGCTGTCGAGTGCGGAGGCAACGGCCGCAAAAACGTTGTCGCGATTCTGGGTGCGCACAAAAATCTCTGTGACCCCGGATTGCTCCGATTCGTCTTTATTGCGAATAAGGATCAGGTCATCGCTGCTGTTGTGATCAATAATGCCTTCAGCGTGCCAGACGATTTCTGCGACGTTTTCACGCAGGAAGTAGTCGTCGCCAAGATAGTCCCAAAGGCGCAGAACTTTATCTTCGTCCATGCCTTTGATAATCAATTGGCGCAGGGCGGCTTGTTGACTCTCTTCGATAATCTCTTTGCGATCGATGGGGTTTTCCAATCCACGGCGCAGGGCGCGCTTGGTTTCCGTGTAGAGTTGGCGCATAAGAGTGTCGCGCCAGCCGGTCCAAAGGGTGGGGTTTGTGGCATTGATATCCGCGACTGTTAGTAAGTAGAGGTAGTTCAAGTGTTTTTGATCACCGACTTCCCTGGCGAACTGGTGAATCACTTCCGGATCAGACAGATCCTGTTTCTGGGATACCTTGGACATCAGCAGGTGCTTTTCCACCAGCCAGGTAATCAGTCGGGACTCGCTCTTGCTCAGGCCATGGCGCTCGCAGAAGTCCATTGCATCGACGGCCCCGAGGGTGGAGTGGTCGCCACCCCGGCCCTTGGCAATGTCGTGGAACAGACCGGCGATATACAGCAGTTCCGGCTTGTCGATGCGTTTGTGCACTTCCCAGGCCAACGGAAACACCTGTTCGGCCTCGTCGTAGCGGAACTTACGCAGGTTTTTGATCAGCAGCAGGGTGTGGGCATCCACCGTGTATATGTGGAACAGGTCGTGCTGCATCTGGCCGATGATGTTCTTGAACTCCGGCAGATAGCGTCCGAGAATGTTGTAGCGCTGCATGCGTCGCAGCTGCTTGAACAGGCCGTAGTCACTGCGCAACAGTTGCATAAACAACTTTTTATTCTTGGCGTCGTTACGGAAATCCTCGTGGATCAGATTGCGGTGTTGACGCAGCAATCGAATTGTTTCCGGTCGGACCCCTTTAATAATCGGGCTTTGGCCCATTAAAACGAAAATTTCCAGTAGCGCCGATGGCTCTTCAAGGAACACCGTTTCAGAAGAGACCTCGATATAACCATTGCGCAAGCGAAAGCGCGGATTGATGGGGCGTACTACGTCGTCGTGACCGTCGTTGAGAATATTCTCGTCCAGGAAATGCAGCAGTACGTCGTTGAGCTCACTCAGCGATAAGACAACACGGTAATAGCGGTGCATTAGCTGCTCAACGGCCAGTTTGCCGTCGATATCTTTAAAACCCAGTTCTTCTGCTAACTGTTTTTGGAAGTCAAACAGTAGGCGCTCTTCGGCGCGTCCTGCAATCTTGTGCAGGCCGTAACGCACTCGCCATAGAAATTCCTCGCCATTTTGCAGCAGGGCAAATTCTTCTTCGGTAAAGAAGTTATTACCTTCCAGTTGTTTCAGGGTGCGCACATTGAAGTGGCGCTTGGCTACCCAGGCGATGGTTTGAATATCGCGCAGTCCACCGGGAGCATTTTTGACGTTAGGCTCAAGATTGGTCTCGGTATTGTTGTGCTTCTTGTGGCGTTCGGTTTGTTCATTCCACTTGGCCTGGAAGAACTCTTTACTGCTCCACATATGCTCAGGCTGAATAGCCTGCTGCAACTGCGAGCAGAGGTCGCGGTTGCCGATCAAAGCCCGGGATTCGATCAGGTTGGTTACTACGGTGATATCTTCCCTGGCGATGTCGATGCACTGTTCCAGTGAGCGTACGCTGCTACCAATGTCGAGGCCGATATCCCATAGCAGTGTCAGAAGGCTCTGCGCGGATTCCAGATCCTCAGGGATTTCATTTTCGATCAGTAGCAGTAGATCGATATCCGAGCGGGGGTGCAGTTCGCCGCGACCATACCCGCCGACAGCCATCAGGCAGACGTCGTTACTCCAGTCGAACTGGTACCAGGCGTAGTGCAAAATGCAATCTACAAACAGGGCGCGCTCATAGATCAGGTTGCGAATGTCTTCTCCCTCTTCGAAGCGCCGATCCAGCTGGATATTGGCTGCGTTCAAGGCGTCTTTGAAGACGGGAATGACTTTGCCATCAGCGGCTTCGAGGTTTTCCCGAAACCGCGACTGATTGAAAAAGAACAGTGGGCGTTCGAAATAGGGTGCGGTCATGATGGCTTAGAAGGATTCTTCACTGCGGGCGGTG
>JALUYN010000262.1 GCA_027012915.1 Cellvibrionaceae bacterium | reverse complement strand
ATTGTGCGCCTGGGTTTGGCGACCACGCGGCAACTGGTTTTGAGCTTCGCGCTGAAAGACTTGTTCGAGACGGAATCAAAAAGTCTCAAGGTTAAAATGCAGGGCGCCTGGCAGCACAGTGTGGAAGTTGCCGCTATCAGCCTGGTAATCGCTCGGATGGTGAAAAGCCGCGAGTTTTCGCCAGATGAGGTTATGCTTGCGGGTCTTTTGCACGATATTGGCGTGATCGCGGCGTTGGGCTATATGGAGCATCGTCGGGATATTCTGGACTCTGAAGAGAAAGCCAATGCCACACTGGAGCTGTTGCGCGCGGATGCTGGTGAAGCCATTTTGCGTCAATGGCGCTTCCCTGAGAGTTTTATTACTGCCGCGAGAGAAGCCAAGAATTGGCAGCGGACTCATAACTCTACCGCTGATATCTGCGATATTGTGCAGATCGCCAAGTTGCACAGCTATATTCGCAAAGGCAACGCCAAGTTGCTGCCTCGTATCAACAAGGTTCCGGCTTTTTCCAAGTTGCCTTTAGGTGAGGTGACCCCCGAACTCACCATTCGTATTCTCGACGAATCAAAAGGCCAGATTCAGGAAGCGAAAAAGCTGCTGGGCCAGTAGCTCTCTTCCGATATTTATTTCTCAATTCGACAGCCCGTATAAGGGCTGTTGCAATCGTAAAAAGAACAATTATATTGTCCCTTCCTCGCACGCCCCTTGAGGGGCTGCTACTCAGTTTGTGATAAGAAATATAACGGCACATGATCGAAGTTAAAAATCTCTGTAAGTCATTTGGTACTCACAGGGCGGTGGACGATTTATCGTTCCAGGTGCGCTCTGGTGAAGTACTTGGTTTTTTGGGTCCCAACGGTGCGGGTAAAACCACCACCATGCGTATGATTGCCGGTTTTATTGAGCCGGATTCTGGCAGTGTATCCGTATTGGGGTGTGATGTGGCTGAGGATCCGATGCAGACCAAAGCAATGCTCGGTTACTTGCCCGAAGGTGCTCCCGCCTATGCGGAAATGAGCGTGCGCAAGTTTCTGGAGTTTATCGCGGAGGTGCGCGGTATGGCGAAAGCAGCCAGTGCCCAACGAATCTCCGCAGTGGTTGAGCGACTGCAGCTCGAGCGCGTCCAGCACCAGAAAATTGAAACCCTGTCCAAGGGCTACAAACGACGGGTGGGACTGGCACAGGCGCTGTTAGACGATCCCAAAGTACTGATTCTCGATGAACCTACCGACGGCCTCGATCCAAATCAGAAGTTCGAAGTGCGCAATCTGATTCGGGAAATAGCTCAGGAGAAGATAGTCATTATCTCCACCCATATCCTCGAAGAGGTGGATGCGCTGTGTGAGCGCGTGATTATTATAAGCAACGGCAAGTTGGTGGCAGATGGTACTCCGGCGGAGTTAAAGCTGACCTCCAAATATTATCGGGCGGTCGAAGTTGAAATGTCGAATCCTGAGGCCGCGTTGCCAGTGCTGCAGGCGTCGGAGGCTTTAGGTGACGTCTACATCAGCGAAGATAACGCTCAGCGTTTAATAATTGAGCCCCGTGACGGTGAAGACTGTTTGCAAGAGGTGCAGCGTTTGATCGAACAGAACGACCTCAAAGTACAAGCGGTCTCTGTTTCTGGCGGCCGGCTGGACGATGTGTTCCGCCGTGTAACCGCCGATTAACTCTGATTCTATGTGACGGACATATCAATGAATTCTGCATCATTAAGGCGCATTAAGGCGCTTTGTAAAAAAGAACTGACAGGCTATTTTGCCACACCCCTGGCCTATATCTTTCTGTCTGTGTTTACCATGCTCAGTGGTTTCTTTACCTTTGAATTGGGCAGCTTTTTCCACCGTGATCAGGCTGATCTGAGCGCTTTCTTCTCCTTTCATCCCTGGCTGTACCTGGTACTGATGCCGCCTTTGGCGATGCGACTGTGGGCCGAGGAGCGCAGTTCTGGTTCTATCGAGCTGTTGATGACTTTGCCGGTGACTACCACTGAAGCTGTCCTGGCCAAGTTTCTGGCCGCGTGGTTGTTTTCTGCGGTTGCTCTGCTGCTGACCGTACCTATCTGGTTAACAGTGAACTATCTAGGCAGTCCTGATAACGGCATTATTGTGGCGGGGTATCTGGGTAGTTGGTTAATGGGGGGCGCTTATCTGGCAATGGGCAGCTGTCTGTCTGCCTTCACCAAAAACCAGATAATTGCTTTTGTAATTACCCTGGCCGCGTGCCTGTTTTTCCTATTCCTGGGTTTTGAACCTGTGGTTGCTGCTCTGCCGGAATCGGTGCGCAGCCTATTTGCGTCCATGAGCTTTCTGGATCGCTTCCGTTCCATTTCCAAAGGCGTACTGGATATCCGGGATGTGGGTTTCTTTGTGCTGTTTATGGGATGTTGGTTGTGGGCCACCGTGGCGGTGGTCAACTGGAAAAAGGCGGAGGCGTAATTATGGCTACAACACATACTAAGTACGGGCGTCTGCTGCCCGTCGCGATTCTGGTGCTGGTTGTCGGTACGCTGTTGTTGCGACAACTGCCGGCTTGGCGAGTGGACTTAACCGAAGAATCTCTGTTCAGTTTGAGTGATGGCACCGTTAATATTGTTTCATCTTTGGAGCAGCCGTTGACT
>JALUYN010000261.1 GCA_027012915.1 Cellvibrionaceae bacterium | reverse complement strand
TGGTGGGCTTGCTGGCCTATATCATGGGCCGCCTTCGCCGCCGCTGGTACGAGCCGGTATGGAACCATTTGAACGCCACTGTCGCTCGTGAGGTGGCACTGTGAATCAGGCGTTGGATGAGCAAGTCATCTCCTCCGCAGAGCCTCCAACGATGCCTCCATGGCAACAGGGGCGTTTTGCGGAACAAGACAGTGATCCGCTGACCGGCTTTGCCAATATCATGGACGTGATGCTGGTGTTCGCGCTGGGACTGATGCTGGCGCTGTTCAGTCAGAGTCAGGATTTGCGCCAGCATTTTCAATTGGAACAGAGCACTACAGTCACAGCCGGTAAAGAACTGACAGAGGCACCTCAGTCCATCAAGAACGCGTTGCAGGGGCAAGCCGAGGGCATGGAATCTCTAGGGCAAGTGTATCGGGATCCAAAAACCGGCAAGCTGATTCTGGTGGGAGGTCAGTAATGAGGTGGCTATGGGCAATGTGCTGGCTGGGATGCAGTGCCTGGGTGCAGTCTTCGAATGTCGCTGGCGATGCCCAATTATTGCAGCAAACGCCGGCGTTCACCGCACAGCGGCTTGAGCGCTATTTTGTGGTTGAACTTAAGCGGCCTCACCGGGTGTTCTCAACGTCCTATGTCAACGGTGGTCACCAAACTCAACTGCGTCATCTGGTTAATCATCAGAGTATGGAAACCGCGGCAAACACCGCTCAGCTGCAGCGTATTCTGGCTTTGGGCAAGCAACGCTATCACATTGAAGTCGCCGAGCATTTGCAGATGGACCCCGGTCTTATGGCGCTGATGGGCACTGCTGCGGGCATGCAGAATCTGGCACACGCTACTGAGACTTTTTCAGAGCTGCGGGTCGATGCGTTTGTCACCGCTGGCGTTGGCGCTAACGCATTGCGCGCAGGAGATCCTGCGCGCTGGCAACAAACGCGGCAGGGCAATAGAACGGTGGATTTCACCGGCACCATCAACATCATGCTATTGATCAATCAGCCGCTGGCCCCTGGTGCTTTGATTAAGGCTGTGATGTTGGCCACTGAGGCGAAGTCGGCGTCTTTGCTGGAGCTGGCGGTAGCCAGTGTCAAATCACCGCATCTGGCCACCGGCACCGGCACCGATCAAATCATTGTCGCGGCAGCCGAAAATGATTCAGGGTTTGTGCGTGATAGTGCAAGTGGCCATCTGAAATTGGGTGAACTCATTGGTCGCAGCGTCAGGCGTGCGACCCTGCAAGCTCTGAGCCTGCAAAACCGTCTGGACCAGAGTGACACCGCAGATGCCTTGTACGCGCTGCGCCGCTTTGGTTTGAGCCGAGAGCGGCTATTGCAGGTCTGGCAGGAGCACGGGTCTGAAGATCTGTTTGAAGCGCTGCGGGGCAATCTCGATGCCATGGTGACGCACCCTCGTGTGGTTGCCAGTGCTTATGCCTATGCGGCCATTCTCGATCGCGTTCAGTATCAGGCGTTGCCAGGTGTCTCCGCCCGCGAAGCTCTGCGCGATCAGGCAACACAGACGGCGGTTGCCGTATCCGGTAAACCATACCAATGGACCCAGCTTCGTCGTGAATTGCCCTCCGATATGGAGGCTGTGGATCTGTTTGCGCTGTCGCTGTTAAAAGGTTGGGGTGCAAAGTGGCCCTAGTTGGAATCTGCTCACGCCGGTGTTCTATGCTGTACCTGTGTGCGCTGTGGTTGATCGCCACGGCGAGTTGGGCTGAGGAGTCACGGGTGCGTATTGCTCTATTTCATATGAAACCGGTGCTGGGAAAAATGACCCACAATACCCTGCAGGTGCAGACGGCGATGCGCGTCGCCAGCAATGAGGGTGCCGACTGGATGGCGACGCCGGAGCTCGCGCTGACTGGCTATCGATTTACAGAGACCATAGGCGTTGATTGGATTAAGCCGGGTCCGGATCGTTACGTCGAAGCCCTGCAGGCCGAGGCCAAGGCACTGGGGTTGGCGCTGCTACTGGGACACCTTGAACAGCTGAGTCAGCGTCACGATCCCCGTGCAGAGGAGCGCTACAACACTCTGTTTGTAATCGATCGCAACGGCGAAATTGTCGCGCGTCATCGCAAGATTAATACCATCCCAGTGGCTGAGGACTGGTCGAGAAAGGGGCACGAGGCCACGGTCGCCCAGCTCGATGGCATCAATGTCGGCTTGATGATCTGCGCCGATGCCTGGCCCAGCGAACATGCCCTGGCACTCAGGGAGGCGGGCGCGCAGCTGTTGATCAATAGCGCCACCTGGCCGCCCGGCGAGCACGGTCCTGGCGATACCTGGGAAAAGCGCTCCCGTGAAACCGGACTACCGGTGTTTGTAAATAATCGCACCGGCAAGGACTTCACGCTGGATACCAGTAAAGCCCGCAGTGTGCTCTATTACCGTGGGCAGGAGCTGTTCAGCCATGCCAGTGATACGCCGGCTCTGATCATCCTCGATTGGAACATCAGTAACGGCGCGCTTGAACGGCAGCGCGTTATTGCGCTGGACTAGCGAGCGAAGGCGCTAGGGCCTGTTAACACTAATTCTGATGCTTCTGTTGCGTCTCAAATCGCGCCAATCTAGGCGCGAGAAGTGAGTTTAGTGGTTCTAAACGAGCGACGAGCAACAA
>JALUYN010000260.1 GCA_027012915.1 Cellvibrionaceae bacterium | reverse complement strand
CTGGATGTTGTCAACACCAGTGTCTTGCCCGACATAATGGGTTCTAACGGAAAATCACCACGCGATAGATCGAAAGTGAAAGTCTTATTCACGCGAACTACCTGATCAAACCATGCCTTTAATTGGGCCGGCATACCGTAGTTATACATTGGTGACGACATCACGATAATGTCAGCCTGCTCCAGCTCATCAATCAGGGTGTCAGAGGTTGAGAGGAGGGCATGTTGTGCTGGACTTCTTTCATCGTCCGGCGTAAATGCCGCCTCTACCCAGCTTTGACTGATGAAGTCTGGGGGATTAATACCAATATTCCTATGAATAACTTTATCTTCTTTATTTGTTGCTAGCCAAGAGTCAATAAAAGAAGCTGCAATGGCTTTGGATATTGAGTTTCCCTGGGGTACGACGTTCTCTGTCAGCACTGTATTCTTATCTTTCAAGCCTCTATTGCTAGAGTCTATATGCAGTATAGTTTTCATTTGATGACCTTCGTTAGCGAGTGTTGAATCGCCCCGGCTTTGTCGGAGGCTAATTTTCTTGAGAGAATTAGCCTATGAACAAACGACCTGGATATTCCCCCGAAGTGCGTGAGCGTGCAGTACGACTGGTGCTGACCGGAGAGCACGAACATAAATCCCGCTGGGCAGCGATAAAGTCTGTTGCAGCAAAGATTGGCTGTACCCCAGAGACATTGCGCTCGTGGGTCAACAAAATAGAAGTTGATGCCGGTAAACGCCCTGGCACAACCACTGAAGAGACTGCACGACTCAAAGAGCTGGAGCGGGAGAATCGTGAGCTTAAACGCGCCAATGAAATTTTGCGCAAGGCTGCGGCTTTTTTCGCCCAAGCGGAGCTCGACCGCAAACCGAAATGATGGTCGAGTTTATCGATCAGGAGCGGGAAGCAATCGGCGTCGAGTCAATCTGCAAAGTTCTGCCGATTGCGCCGTCTACGTACTACCGTTACAAACAGCTGGCCGCCAATCCTGACCTGCGTAGTGATCGCATCAGGCGAGATGAAGAACTCGAGCCAGAAATCACTCGAGTATACGAAGAGAATCTACGAGTTTATGGTGCCCGTAAAGTCTGGAAGCAGCTAAATCGAGAAGAGATACCTGTAGCACGCTGTACCGTTGAAAGGCTGATGAGCAAGCTGGGTTTGGAAGGTGTACGGCGTGGCAAGCCCTGCCGCACCACTATACCCGACGAGCTGGCCGATAAACCGTTGGATCTGGTCAACCGAAACTTCAGTGCCGAGCGTCCTAATCAACTTTGGGTTGCCGACATTACGTACGTTGCGACTTGGTCAGGCTTTGTTTACGTGGCTTTTGTAGTAGATGTCTTCTCGCGTTACATCGTCGGCTGGCGTGTACTCAAAAGCCTACAGACGGACATTGTTCTGGATGCTTTGGAGCAAGCTCTGTGGGCAAGAGGCAGGCCTCAGGGTGTCACGCATCACAGCGATCGTGGCAGTCAGTACTTGTCGATCAAGTACACAGAACGCTTGGCTGAAGCAGGCTTTAAAGCTTCCGTTGGCAGTGTGGGCGACTCTTACGACAACGCTTTAGCCGAGACCATCAATGGTCTTTATAAAGCTGAAATTATCCACAAAAGCGGCCCCTGGAAAGGGCTCGACGACGTTGAACAAGCAACCCTCACCTGGGTAGATTGGTTTAACAACCGCAGGTTACTGGAACCGATTGGAGATATCCCTCCTGTCGAATATGAAAACCTGTATTATCAACAAGCGGAGTCTGCAGCAGCATGACTCAAATAAAACTGCCTCCGACAAAGCCGGGGCGATTCAGTCGCTCCAAATTTAACCCTCGAAAGTTCTACCGGTGGGAAAACCGGAATAGAAGGTGCGGAATTAAAATGGAAGAACGACTATTAGAGAAACTTTCTAACGGATTTTTCGATACTGTAAATTTGACCGGAAACTTAAAAACATCCGCGCTGGAAAATTACACTCGAAACCTCATTCGGAGCTTTTTTCGGAAAACATCGACTATTCCACGCTTATAATCACTCCGCCTCAAACCAATCATCCGTGGCAACGCGGTACAGCTCATACTGGCCAACATCATTAAAGATTGCTTCCTCTAAAGTTGTGACTTTCTTCACCTTACTCTCGTATATAAGTAAGGAATCGAGGAAGATTTTATGACCATACTTAAGACTTTGACACTTTTTCTAACAGCCATATTCGTAATCTTTGCCCTTCAGAATATTGCCTCCGTACAGGTGAGCTTTCTTTTATGGGATATTGAACTCCCCAGGATTATTATTTTACTGATTACGTTTACAGTGGGTTTTCTTTGTTCGACACTCCTACTGCTATCTCAACGTGTTATAGGAAGCAAAATAGACCCCAACTATTGAGAGCGTTAATTAACAGATCTTATCAACCTATGTTTTCTTGCCGCAGGACAGATCATCCGACAGAGTCCGAAAATGTAGATCGCGCTGGGGAAAAGGTATTTGTATATCGTATTTTCTAAATGCGTCATCGATGGCCCACAAGTAATTGGACATTAGTGCTGCTGGCCTTTTCACTTGGTCTGCCTCACCCCAAACACCCAGCACAAAATCCAGACTGCTTTCACCGAACCCAGTCATCCAGACCATC
>JALUYN010000259.1 GCA_027012915.1 Cellvibrionaceae bacterium | reverse complement strand
GGCCTCGTCGAGGCCACCGGCCCGGGCGGCGGGCGCTACCTCGGGGCGCTGCTGAAACAGACCGATACCAACGACTGGAGTGCACGGATTATTGTCCATGGCCAGGTGATCGCCGTGGTGAAGGACATCGGCGGGAGTCTCACCACCCGCTATCTGCTCCAGGGCCCGCTCGGGAGCACCCGGGCGGTGGCGACCGGCAGCGGCAGCCTCAGCATCCGCATTGGCTACGGAGCGTGGGGAAACTTCGTCAACCCGGCCACCGGCACGGGCAGCCTCGCCCCCACCTCCATCGCCCAGGCCACCACGGTCACCTACACCGGCCACGAGCTGATCGCAGGCGCCGGGCTGATCGACATGGGCGCGCGCCTCTACGATCCGGCCACGGGGCTTTTCATGTCCCCCGACCCGACGGTGGCCTCCCCCTTCGATACGCAGGATCTGAACCAGTATGCGTATACTCTGGATAATCCGATGACGTTTGTCGATCCGTTCGGCTATTCTAGTTCCGGCGGACAACCGCTATGTAACGCGGGGCAGGGTGCAGGTTCTTCAGGCGGCGGCAGTGTGATCTCAGCAGAGGCGCTCAATGGGGGACAGGCTTTCGTTGCAGAGGCTTCGCTCAAAATGTGGGGGGGGAGTACAGGTCTCTCGGAAGCGGCGGCGCTTGCGGATGTGCTGGGTGCATTTAATAAAACGGTGCGCACAACAATAAATAGTGGCATTCATGACATCGTGTTTTATGAAGCGTCGGGTATACATGCGTCCTCGCCCTATGGATCGTTGATAAATTGGCATAATCTGCAAGTGCCTTGGGAAAAGTATTTGCCTCCTCATGAATATACCGAATCAGGGCTGTACAAGGCAGCAATTCAGGCCATGTGCAATTTCTGGCGGGCTGCACAGCCCCAATCAGATTCGGCAAAAAGAAGAAAGTCTGTAGGCTTTCTCGGCGGTGAAACCGGCTTGGGAACGGGAGAGGGATTTGGAGGACATGATCCGTTTTTACAGAGCAAAACATTCTGCTATTGGAGTCGAGCGACAGTGAACGGGAAGGCGGGGCCATGGCAATTTGATGGCTGCATTACTACGCTAACTGGTTGATTGAGCCTTCGTGATGAAGACAGTTGCGTTGAAGGGGTGATTTTAGAGGTGGGACGAATGTATGCGGTACTGACATCATGGAAGTTTATTGTTTTATGCGCTATCACTCTGATCCGGAACCAGTGTGTTTATGCCATGCGTATCTAAATTTTGTAATGAATTGCAAGGTGGAAAAAAATGGACCCAAGTAAACCGCATCCACTGAGGAAATTTGTCCCATTGATAGTCGTTCTTGCGACGCTTCTTGGCTTTGTCTCTCCTTCGGCCATAGCAGGCGCCAGATCGTCCATTGCCATGAATATTTGCGATGAGGGTTATACGGCGTTGTTGCAAAATAGGCCGCTCGTGAAATACGCCAATACTGGAAAGTTGTCTAGTCATTGGAAGCCAGCGCATTCGCGAGCCTTCTACATGGCTTTGCTGGGAATGCACGATCTGCTTCGATCATACTTAAAAAAACATTCCAAACTTCTGCAAAATTCTGATTTATTGACTGCGGCGACATATAGTGGTCGGAAGCGAATTGTTGTGATGCTCCTTGAAATGGGAGAAACCCTCAATCGAAGCGGGCCAGACACATCGGCACTGCCATTGCTGATAGCGGCTGACTGTGTGCGACCAACGATCATGACTTACCTTCTATCGGCTGGAGCCGATGTGTATGGTGTATCAGACAATTTAAACGCAATGGCAACTGCCTTGGTGCCTGCTCTTACTGGCGCCAGTATTAACCTGGAGAGCGTACGGTTGTTGCTGGCTGCCGGGTTTGACCCCCGTTGCCCGGTGACGGCAAAGGGGGAAACTGCTGTTGATGTGGTGCGCAAGTGGAAAGGAGGCAAAACGTGGCTGGAGACGAAACACCTGATAATGACGGCAGCAACGATAGCATCAATTCGAAAACCTGGAAAACCGGATTGCGGAGAGTCGGCACGTTTTTTCATCAGGTAGACAAGTAGGGCAGAAGAGGCAGAAGGGTCACCCATTAGGCCAGCCGTGTCAACAGCCCGCATCATACCAACGACGGCGCGTCCCCGTGCCCTCGGCTTTGATGCTTAGGGTCATTCTTGAATTCAACTCGCAAGTGCAACACCTGAGGAGTTGAAGTGAGCGAGGTGCGTTTGCATCTGGCAGCTTCAACCACTACGAAGGAGTTGCCAGGATGAGCTATACACACCTCACTCGAGAGAACCATAGGGGTCTACCATTAGATTTTGCATGGTAGCGGAGATCAAACGCCCTTGCTAAAGTAGTTTCTTGGCGGGGGTGTGGCTCACGGGGTTCGCAGGCCATTATCGGTTCTGCTCGACTTCTGAAATGCCGCCCCCGCCATTCATGTGTCATCCGTAAAGTCTTTCGGGATGATGCCGGTTCTTACTAATAGGAACATAGGATAGTCGACATTATAAGGGAAAGGGGTCGAATCTAGTAATATAAACTTTAGGATTAACAGCGTGTCTTTTGCTCCATAAATGAACCATCACTACGGCCCCAGTGGTACGCTGGAGAGCGTGACGAACGCAAGCGACGGCAC
>JALUYN010000258.1 GCA_027012915.1 Cellvibrionaceae bacterium | reverse complement strand
GGATTATTGCCAGGTTGATGTGGCCGTTGAGCGGCAGCAGATGCCAGAATTGGACGCCGGAGAGTATTACTGGCACCAGCTGGTAGGTCTAAAGGTGGTAACCGTATTTGGGGGTGTTGAGGCTGATCTTGGGACTGTTTCCCATCTGCTTGAAACCGGAGCCAACGACGTGTTGGTGGTAAAGGGGAGTGAGCAGAGTTTGGATCAAACTGAGCGATTGATCCCCTATGTGCCAGATCTCTACGTGTTGAATGTGGATCTGGAGCAAGAACAAATTCGAGTGGATTGGGACCCTGAGTTTTAAGGCCCCTTAAGCTCGCTGGAACTGATGGGAGTCAGCTTGCAGTGAAAATTGCTGTTGTCACTCTGTTTCCGGAAATGTTTCAGGCCGTCAGTGAATACGGTGTTACTGGCCGAGCCATGAAACAAGATAAGGTAGAGCTGCGTTGCTGGAATCCCAGGAGCTTTACCGAAGATCGTCACGAGACGGTGGATGATCGCCCCTATGGAGGTGGTCCTGGCATGTTGATGATGATCCAGCCATTGCGAGACGCTATTCAAGCGGCGAGGCAGTGGGCCTGTGAAGAGGGCGCTCAGTGTGAGGTGGTGTATTTGTCGCCTCAGGGGCAGCCATTGCAGCAGTCTCAGGCTGAATCTATGGCGGCAGCAGAGTGCAATCTGGTATTGATTGCTGGCCGCTACGAAGGCATCGACGAACGGCTCATAGAGCTCGAAATTGATCGCGAACTGTCCATTGGTGACTATGTTCTCAGTGGTGGTGAGTTGGGAGCCATGGTGGTTATCGACGCTGTGGTGCGTTTGCTCCCTGGAGTATTGGGGCACGCGCAATCGGCAGAGCAGGATTCGTTTACGGATGGCTTGCTGGATTGCCCACATTACACGCGGCCTGAAGTTTATGAAGGACGCAAGGTGCCAGCGGTGCTACTGTCAGGCAACCACGAACATATCAGACGCTGGCGTTTACAGCAGGCGTTAGGTAGAACCTGGCAGCGACGCCCGGATCTGCTGGAAGGTAAAGAATTGAATCAAGAGCAGCAACAGTTGCTCAACGCTTATCGGCAGGATCAGCAAGGTCAGGCGGATAAGGGTAAACATTAACTGGGAACTTACGGTAGAACGGGCTGGCATGGGCTCCTTACTATTGTTCCCTCAAATAGCTGAGAAGCTACAACCTCTGACTCTAGGAGCAGAAACATGACTAACAAGATCATCCAGGAACTGGATAACGAACAACTGAAGAAAGACCTGCCGGAATTCTCCCCTGGTGATACCGTAGTGGTTCAGGTGAAGGTTAAAGAAGGTAACCGTGAGCGTCTGCAGGCGTTTGAGGGTGTGGTTATCGGCATTCGCAACCGTGGTCTGAACTCCGCTTTCACCGTTCGTAAAATCTCTCACGGTGTAGGCGTTGAGCGTACTTTCCAGACTCACAGCCCACTGGTTGATAGCATTACCGTTAAGCGTCGTGGTGACGTTCGTCAGGCCAAGCTGTACTACCTGCGTGAGCTGACTGGTAAAGCGGCTCGAATCAAAGAGAAGCTCAGCTAAGTTGTGCTTTTCTGATCCCTCGGGATCGAGCCAAAAATCCTCGCCTTGGCGGGGATTTTTTTTGCCTGTAATTCTTGAAATCGATACCCAATACCAGCCGCGATTTCTTGTCTAAGTCAGATTGTCGCGACAGGCTAATTTCTTGGCTTGTTCAAACCAGCGTCCTTTGCCTGTTTTTAATACACTGGCTTTCGTAACAAAACCTTGGTGTTGCTGTTCTTAGGAAGCAATTCTGGTCATTGATTTCAGGTCGAATAATAATGAAAAAATCATTTCTGAGTTTTCTGGCGTTCGTTTTTACAAGCGTAATAGCGCCTTACCTTTCCGCAGCTGATAAGCCCAATATCCTGGTTATCTGGGGTGATGATGTGGGCTGGTTCAATATCAGTGCCTACAACCGCGGCATGATGGGGTACCGCACACCGAATATTGATCGAATTGCCAATGAGGGGATGCTGTTTACCGACGCCTATGGCGAACAGAGCTGTACCGCCGGACGGTCGGCGTTTATCACTGGACAGCACCCGGTGCGTACCGGTTTGACAAAGGTGGGAATGCCTGGCGCGCCCATTGGTCTGCAGAAAGAAGATCCCACCCTTGCAGAAATGCTGAAACCCCACGGATATGTAACTGGACAGTTTGGCAAGAACCACCTGGGGGACCGCGATGAGTTTTTGCCTACCAATCATGGTTTCGATGAGTTTTTCGGAAATCTCTATCACTTGAATGCAGAAGACGAACCTGAACATCCGGATTATCCAAAGAATCCGGAAATGAAGAAGCGTTTTGGCCCTCGAGGGGTTATTCATTCCCACGCGGATGGTCGTGTCGAGGACACAGGTGCTTTGACCAAGAAGCGTATGGAGACGGTTGATGAAGAGTTCCTCGAATCGTCGTTACAGTTTATGGATAAAGCGGCGAAGGCCGAGAAGCCTTTCTTTCTTTGGTTCAACTCTACCCGAATGCATGTATGGACTCGCCTGAGTGAGAAGTGGGAGGGCAAAACGGGGCAGGGAATCTATGCTGATGGCATGGCGGAACACGATTATCACGTGGGCCGTTTGCTGGATAAGCTCGAAGAGCTGGGCATCGCAGACAATACCATCGTGCTCTATTCAACCGACAATGGCGCCGAGGTATTTTCCTGGCCTGACGGCGGCACGATTCCCTTTCGCGGTGAAAAGAACACCACTTGGGAAGGTGGTTTCCGGGTTCCAGCCATGGTGCGCTGGCCTGGAAAAATTGAGGCCAATTCTGTTTCCAACGAAATTATCAGTCATCAGGACTGGGTCCCTACTTTGATGGCCGCTGTGGGTGAAGCAGATATCAAGCAAAAATTGATGAACGGACACAAACTGGGTAATAAGTCGTTCAAAGTACATCTCGATGGTTTTAACCAGTTGCCGCATATTACCGGTGAAGCAGCGCAGGGCGCCCGCAAAACCCTGTTCTATTTTACCGATGACGGCAATCTCTCGGCTTTGAGAATGGGGGATTGGAAGATGGTATTTTCCGAGCAGCGCGCCCATGGTCTGGATGTCTGGAGCGAGCCTTTTACACCACTGCGGGTGCCGAGGTTGATTAATCTCAGGCAAGACCCCTTTGAGCGTGCACCTATTGAGGCGATGGATTACGATCGCTGGTTCGCTGAACATCTGTTTATGATCTATCCCGCGCAGGCAGAAGTGGCGCGTTTTCTTAACTCCTTTAGAGAATATCCGCAGCGACAGCGGCCAGCCAGCTTCAGTATTGATCAGATAGTTGAGCAGTTTATGCGACGCCAGCAATAGAAGACTTGCCCGGCAACCAGCTGACTCGGAGCGTGATCTGAAAGCCTCACAGCCATAGGGTTGTGGGGCTTTTTTTCGTTTTCTGGGGCTTTGTGCCACACTGAGTGGATAAAAGTCAGCATGGAGCAGCTGTGAGTAATTTTTCCAATCATTTGATCGCAGGTTTACCCGGCGTCGCCTATCGTCTCGGTAGAGACGCTGCGGGGTGGGCTCTGCTTGAAATTGGCGAACAAGTTGTGGATCTGACGGGGTACACCGCGAGAGAGTGCATAGAGCGGCAGCTCTTGTTACGCGATCTCGTGTTGCCGGAGGATGTCGACTACGTCCACGAGACTGTGCGTCAGGCGCTGGCGGATTGCGGTGATTACAGCCTCGAGTATCGGGCAGAGACTCGCGCCGGGAAGCGTATTTATCTATGGGAGCGAGGTCGCGGAATCTATGATGAGAATGGCGATCTCCAGGAGATCGTCGGTTTTATTTTTGACTCCTCTCATCATCAACAGCAATTGCAGCGCATTCGTGAATTCCAGGGCGCGGTTCTTAATCTTGCTCGCAGCGAAAATCTGGGGCGCGGTAATGTCGAGGTGTACGCCAGAGAATGCCTGACTACCGTGGCTGAAGTCATGAGCATAGATCGCGGCAGTGTTTGGACTTTGAATGCCAGCAAGGGCGTGTTGCGCCGCTTGTGCCTGTATGTGGTGGCCAATGACCACTTTTCGTCGGGTGAAACTCTCCTGGTTAAAGAATATCCAGCGTTTCTAGAGCCATTGAGTCGAGGTCGTGCGCTTGATGTCTATGATGCTCAGCAGGACCCCCGTACATCTGAAGGTGAAGTGGGACAGTACATTTCCCATCATGACGTCAAATCTCTATTGGCTGTGCCTGTGCGTAGGGGCGGTGAAGTTATTGGGTTGATCACGCTGGAGCAACAGGGCGTCAAACGTCGCTGGGCCAATGATGAAATCTCTCTCACTAACGAACTGGCGGACTTGCTGCAGCAGTCAGTCAGTAACCGTGAACTGCATCTTACGCAATCCCGTTTGCTCGAGGCTGAAGCGGCTAGCGCGGCCAAGAAGAATTTTTTGGGGATTGTGAGCCACGAACTGCGCACGCCTCTTAATGGAGTGTTGGGTGTTGCCGAATTGCTGAGTATGACGAACCTGGACGAAAAGCAACGTGAATACGTGGGTAATATTGAGCAGTCGGGCCGCCATCTATTAGACGTAATCACTGCGGTGATTGATCTCGCGAATCTTCAAGAGGGTAGTTTGCAGTTGGAGGCCTCTCCCTGTGATCTTCAAGACTTGCTGCAAGAGTGCCATCGCGTGCTCGCTAATTCCGCCGCCGAAAAGTCCCTGCAATTGAGATTGGACATAGGGCAGGGTGTGCCGGCGCAACTGTTACTGGACGCTCGCCGCCTGACGCAAATAGTGCTGGGTTTGATGAGTAACGCCATTCAATACACTTCGCAAGGTGAGGTACGTTTGAGTGCGGAGTCCTTGTCCCGTAACGGCGAAGACTATTTACGGATTGTAGTTGCAGACACGGGGCCTGGGATTGAGCCTGAATTACAGCCTCAGATTTTTACGCCCTTTGTGCAGCAACGAGAGCTAAAGACGGGTCGCTCCCTACGAGGTGTGGGGCTCAGTTTGGCGATCTGCCGGCAGCTGTCGATTTTGATGGGGGGTGAGCTGACATTTGAGACGGAGCAGGGGCAGGGGACGGAGTTTGTTCTGGAGCTGCCGCTGCAGGCTGATGAAAGTGACGAAGCCCTGTCCGGTGACATCGTCGAGAGCAAAGTAAGTACCATAAAGACCTTGATTGTTGAGGACGACAGAGTCAATCAAAAAGTGGCTGTGGGACTCTTGAAAAAATTTGGTATCTCAGCAGATCTGTGCGTCGACGGCTCGCAAGCCGTAGAGCGAATACAGGGCAGCGCCGAGCCCTATGATCTGGTGTTGATGGACTGTGAAATGCCTGTGATGGATGGCTTTGAAGCCACCCGGGCTATTCGCCAGTTACCGGAGCCCAAAAATGTCACCTATATTGCTGCCCTCACTGCTCACGCGGTTGACGATTATCGGAGTCGGGCGATGGCGGCAGGTATGAATGACTTTTTGACCAAACCACTCACACCTTCGCGCTTGAAAAAACTGCTCAGCGGATTGGTTGCTCGCATGGATTGAGGGCTTTCCGGTTTGTTACGGAACCTTCGCGACTGTATGGGTTCCAAGGCTCGGTATTTGCGTAACGAGTCAATGGTGGTAGAGTCGCTGAGCCTGAATGGCCCTGGGCCCACCCTGGACTGTAATCAATTTACTGAGAGTCTTATGAAGTACTATTTAAAGCGTTTGTTACTGCTGTCTACCTTTTTGTTTGCTCCCTTGACCCTGGCTGATGGCACCGTATCCAAAGAGGTTTCGGACAGAATTCTGGAGGTGTTGGGGCTGCCCTCTGCCAATATGAGCCAAAGCCCCGTGCCAGGGTTTATACAGGTAGAAGGTCCACGGGGTCCCATCTATATAAGCGAAGATACTCAGTACTTGTTTATGGGTACGTTGTTTGGCAATCAGCCAGGCAAGGGTTTTGTAGACCTCTATGCAGAGGCGGAAAAGCCCAGGCGCAAAGCCGCGGTAGAGTCCATTCCCGCAAAAGATCAGATTGTGTTTCCTGCCGAAGGCGAAACCAAGGCCCATATCTACGTGTTTACTGACGTGGACTGTGGCTACTGCAGAAAGCTGCACGCCGAAGTTCCTGAGCTGAATGCTAACGGTATTGAAGTGCGCTATCTGGCTTATACCCGCGAGTTGAACAATGGTCGGGTTATGGCAGATGCTCGTTCTGGCGGAACTCAGGGCAAGACATATAAGAAAATGGTATCCGCCTGGTGTGCGGACGATCGTCAAAGTGCGATGACCAATTTGAAGACTCGCGGTGATTTCACTGGCGAAGCTTGTGATAATCACCCTGTGATCGAGCAATTTGAACTCGGCGACAGTCTCGGTGTAAACGGAACACCAGCCATTGTTCTGGCTGACGGCACTTTGCAGCCAGGTTATGTCCCCGCGAAGCAGCTGATTCCAATGCTGGGTTTAGAGCCTCAATAATTACGCCGCAATAAGCTGTATTCACACCGCAATAAATTGACACTGATAGGGTGTGTCAGTATCGTTACCCCCCTTTGTAGAGGCCGTAGTTTCAAGGATTGAAGAGATCTTGAGGAAACTGCGGCCGGTTCTTTTCATCTAGGGGAAAACGCCTTGAAACCGGTAAAAATTGGAATTTGTGGGTTGGGTACTGTTGGTAGCGGTACCTTTAATGTTCTAACGCGTAATATCGCGGAAATTAGCGCCCGTGCCGGAACCGAGATTATTATCGAGCGAGTGGGCGCGCGTCGCGATAACCCAGCTTGCGATACCAGCAATGTCAATGTAACCCGCGAAATTTTCGACGTAGTACGCAACCCCGAAGTGGACATTGTTGTTGAGCTGATTGGTGGTACAGGCATAGCCAAAGAATTGGTTGAAGAAGCGATCGCCAATGGCAAGCACGTGGTCACTGCTAACAAGGCGTTGATTGCCGAGTTTGGTAACGAGTTGTTTGCCAAGGCCGAGGCCAATAATGTCAGCATCGCCTATGAAGCAGCAGTAGCAGGTGGCATTCCGATCATTAAAGCTCTGCGTGAAGGCTTGTCTGCAAATAAGATAGAGTGGCTGGCCGGCATCATCAACGGCACCGGTAACTTTATTCTCACCGAAATGCGTGACAAGGGCCGTGACTTTGCTGATGTATTGAAAGAAGCACAGGAACTGGGTTACGCCGAAGCGGATCCTACTTTCGACGTAGAAGGTATCGATGCCGCTCACAAACTGGTGATTCTGGCGTCTATCGCCTTTGGTATGCCGCTGCAATTTGAAGGTGTATTCACAGAAGGTATCAGCGCCATTGAGCCGCAGGATGTGACTTACGCCAATGAGCTGGGCTATCGCATCAAACACTTGGGTATTGCCAGTCGTTCCGAGGACGGCGTTAGCTTGCGCGTGCACCCAACCCTGATTCCGGAGAAACGCCTGATTGCCAACGTCGATGGCGTAATGAACGCGGTGCTGGTCAAGGGTGATGCTGTAGGACCAACTCTGTACTATGGCGCCGGCGCCGGTGCAGAACCCACTGCATCCGCAGTTGTCGCCGATATTGTTGATCTCGCTCGCGAGCTGGGTGCCGAGGCGCAGCCAAATCAGGCTCACTTGGGTTTTTCTGCAGCTTCATTGCAAGACTATCCCATCCTGCCTATGTCTGAAGTGACTACGGCCTATTACCTGCGTATGACCGCGGAAGATCGTCCTGGTGTCTTGTCCCAAATTGCTCAGATTATGAGCGATAATGGTTTGAGTATAGAGGCTGTTATTCAGCGCGAGCCCTCGGAAGATAAGCCCGAGGCGTCTATCATTATGTTGACCAACCGCGTTCAGGAGAAGCAGTTGTCAGCGGCCATCAACAGCATAGAAGCACTGGATTCTATCGATGGTGAGGTTACCCATATTCGTGTTGAGGCTCTGGGTTAATCCCCGATCCGCAACCAGCTTTTTTCGAGGTGAGTGTGAAGTATATCAGTACCCGTGGCGAGGCAACGCCACTATCATTTGAAGATGTGGTTTTAACCGGTCTGGCGCCCGACGGCGGTCTCTACGTGCCTGAGCAGCTGCCCAAATTTTCTCAGGAAGAAATCGCCTCATGGGCCGGCCTGAGCTACCAGGAATTGGCGTTCAAAGTCATTGCTCCGTTTGTGGCTGGCGAAGTACCCGACGCCGATCTGAAGAAGATTATCGACGATTCCTATAGCACCTTCCGCCACGATGCTATTGCGCCACTGGTTCAGACGGCTCACAACGAGTGGATTCTGGAATTGTTCCAGGGGCCGACTCTGGCGTTTAAAGATTTTGCTTTGCAGTTTTTGGGCAATTTGCTGGATTACATTCTCAAAAAGCGCGATCAGAAAGTAGTTGTTATGGGGGCCACTTCCGGTGATACCGGTTCGGCGGCCATTGAAGGTTGTCGTCATTGCGACAATATCGATATTTTCATTCTACACCCCAACCAGCGTGTCTCCGATGTACAGCGTCGCCAGATGACCACTGTGTTGGAGAACAACGTTCACAATATCGCGCTGGAAGGTAATTTCGACGATTGCCAGAATATGGTGAAAGCCAGCTTTGGCGATCAGTCCTTCCTGCCCGAAGGGCGTCAGTTGGTGGCGGTAAACTCCATTAACTGGGCGCGCATCATGGCGCAGATCGTCTACTACTTCTATGCAGGTCTGGCGTTGGGTGCCCCTAATCGCCCAGTGTCGTTTTCTGTGCCCACTGGTAATTTCGGAGATATCTTTGCCGGCTACCTGGCCAAGCAAATGGGCTTGCCTATTGATCAGCTGGTGATCGCCACCAACGCCAACGACATTCTGCACCGCTGCATCAGTGACAATGATCACAGCAAAAAAGAGCTGATTCACTCGCTGTCGCCAAGTATGGATATCATGGTATCCAGTAACTTCGAGCGCATGCTGTTTGATTTATACGGCCGCGATGGCAGGGCCATCAAGCAGCTGATGGAAGATTTCAAGTCTGGCACCATGACTTTGAAAGAAGACGCTTTAGCTTCCGCGCGCGAATTGTTCACTTCCTATCGCCTCGACGATCAGGAGACTATCGACGTGATTCGCGATGTATTTGAGAATACCGAATACCTGCTGGATCCGCACACCGCCATTGGTGTTCAGGCTGCGCGTAAAACTCGCCGCCGTCAGGATGTGCCGATGGTGTGCCTGTCGACTGCACATCCAGCGAAATTCCCTGAGGCTGTGCGCAAGGCCGGGCAAGCTGAAGATCCGGCTTTACCGCATCATATGGCTGACCTGTTTGATCGCGAAGAGCGCTTTGAAGTGCTGGAGAAAGATCTGTCGGTGGTTCATGCGCATATGGCCAGCAATATCCGCGCTTGATCCAAGTCGGCGGCTATTGAAAAGGGTGTGGAGTGATTCACACCCTTTTTTGTTTGTCGCAACGGTGAAACCCCAATAGCAGTATGTGTCTATGAAGAAATTGATCAGTCATCGCCAAACCCGTTCAGCAGTCCCTGGACTCACAGGATGTCCAGAGCTTCTGCAGCGTGTCTACAGCAGTCGTGGTGTAACCGAACAGGCGGATCTCGATCGCACACTGGGGGCTATGCTCAAGCCCGACACCATGAAGGGCCTGGAGGCCGCTGTGCAGTTGTTGGTTGATGCTGTCACTGAACAGCGGCGAGTGTTGATCGTTGGTGACTTCGATGCTGACGGTGCTACCAGTTCAGCGTTGGGTGTGTTGGCGCTACAGGCTTTGGGCCTGCCACATGTGGGGTATCTGGTGCCCAATCGCTTCGAGTACGGCTATGGCCTGACGCCTGAAATTGTTGAAGTTGCTCGAGCGCAGAACCCTGATCTGATTGTGACCGTCGATAATGGTATTGCGTCCATTGACGGTGTGGCTGCGGCCAAGGCTGCCGGCATTAAAGTGCTAGTGACCGATCATCACTTACCGGCTGATGATTTGCCCGATGCAGATGCGATTCTCAATCCCAATCAACGCGGCTGTGAATTTCCTAGCAAAAACCTCGCCGGTGTCGGTGTGGTGTTCTATCTGATGGTGTCATTACGCGCGGCCCTGCGGGATGTGGGGTGGTTTACTCTACAGAATATCGCTGAGCCCAATATGGCGGAATTTCTCGATCTCGTGGCTCTGGGAACGGTCGCCGATGTGGTACCGCTGGATCGCAACAATCGTATATTGGTGCACCAGGGATTACAGCGCATGCGGGCGGGAAAGCTGCGCCCGGGCATCAAGGCCTTGTTGGACATCTCCGGGCGCTCGTTGCATCGCCTCGTGGCCTCGGACATGGGTTTTGCCGTTGGACCGCGTTTGAATGCCGCGGGGCGCTTGGACGATATGTCGTTGGGTATTGAATGTCTGCTGTGCAACAGCGAGCCTCTGGCGCGCGAGATGGCTTACGAGCTCGATGGTCTCAACAAGGATCGTCGTGCCATTGAAAGCAGTATGCAGCAGGAAGCAATGCAATCTCTGGAGAGCCTGAATCTCGAAAGCGAGGGGCAGTTACCCTGGGGCTTGTGCCTTTATGACGCTGATTGGCATCAGGGTGTCGTGGGTATCCTGGCATCGCGTATTAAAGATCGGTTCCACCGCCCGGTAATTGCCTTTGCCGATGGTGATAATGGGGATATCAAGGGCTCGGCCCGCTCCATTCCCGGTTTGCATATTCGCGACGCGCTGGACGCAGTGGCTAATCAAAACCCTGGTTTGCTGCAGAAATTCGGTGGTCACGCCATGGCTGCTGGTTTGAGCTTGGAAAAGCAGCAGTTACAGACCTTCACTGAGGCCTTTGATCGAGTGGTACGCGAGCGCCTGGAAGAATCGGATCTGCAAGCTGAGGTGTTGTCCGATGGCACCCTGAGTGCGGCGGATATCAGTTTTAGCAATGCTCAGTTATTGCGAGATTCAGGTCCTTGGGGGCAACATTTTCCTGAGCCAGTGTTCGATGGTGTCTTTAAAATTGTGCAGCAGCGCTTAGTAGGAGAGAAGCATTTGAAACTGGTGCTACAGGCCGATAATTCGAGCGAACTGCTCGACGGTATTGCGTTTAATGTCGATCTTGAATTGTGGCCCAATCCTTCTTTTGAAACCGTTCAGTTGGCATACCGGTTGGATATTAACGAGTTTCGAGGTAATCAGAGTTTACAGTTAATGATTGAATATCTGGAGCCCGTTTCTTAGTGTCGTCGGGCTCCTCGGACTGCTCTGGATAATTGCCTACAGCAGTGGCATCACAGCGGGCCATGCATTTTCCAACAGTGGCGCCTGACCACTTTCATTGGGGTGAATACCATCACCTTGCATCATCGCCGGATTGGTCGCCACACCATCCATAAAAAACGGTACCAGGGGCACATCGTAGTTTTCTGCAAGTGAGGGATAGGTTTGTGCAAACTGACGGCTATAGCGCTGCCCGTAATTAGGTGGAATCTGCATGCCGAACAGTACCGGCAGAGCTTCTTGATGCTGGCACAGTTCGATCATTTTCTGCAGATTACTTCGCATGCGGCTTAACGGAAAACCACGCAGCCCGTCGTTGCCACCCAGCTCCAGCAGCACCACTTGCGGTTGGTATTTTTCCAGTAGTTGGGGCAGACGTCTCAGACCGCCGGCGGTGGTTTCACCGCTGATACTGGCATTCACTACTTCATAAGCTTGGGGTTTGTTGTCGAGCCTGTGGCGCATCAAATTCACCCAACCTTTTTCGGCGTCGATACCATATCCAGCGCTTAAGCTATCCCCTAGAACCAAAATGGTTTTTACGCCCTGCGTTTCCGCCGAAGCGACATTTTGCAGTGTTATAAGTAGCGCGAACAGCAGCACTTTTACCGAATTGGATTTAGCACCGGGCAATTTTTGTAAAGATAGGTGAACCATTTTGACAGCTATTCCCTAGAGGATGAAACTTCACCAAAGTAACTGATTTCCCCCGTAATTCCCGGCAGTATTTGGATAAAATATGTTAAGCGCGACCGATCTCTGCAAGCAGGTCACAACGGCTGAAGGCCCGTTGGACATCCTCAAAAATGTATCACTGGAGATACCCGAAGGCGATAGCCTGGCGATTGTTGGGGCTTCAGGTTCTGGCAAATCTACGTTGCTGGGGATTCTCGCGGGATTGGACGTTCCCAGCAGCGGCACGGTAGCGTTTCAAGGGCAAGATATTACCGCGTTGAACGAAGAGCAGCGCGCAGCTATTCGGGCCAAACACGTGGGTTTTGTATTTCAGTCTTTTCAATTGCTGCCCGGGCTCACGGCCATTGAAAATGTGATGATGCCGCTGGAGTTGCATGGTGACTCCGACGCCAAGGGCAAAGCGGAGTTCTTTCTGACGCGGGTCGGTTTGCAGGAGCGCCTGCATCATTATCCCAAACAATTGTCTGGCGGGGAGCAGCAGCGTGTGGCGATTGCTCGAGCCTTCGCCAGCCGCCCGGATATTCTGTTCGCCGATGAACCTACCGGTAACCTGGATACGGCCACTGGTGCACACATTATCGACCTATTGTTCGAGATGAATCGCGAGCACAAGACGACGCTGGTGTTGGTAACTCACGAGCAAAGACTTGCAGAGCGTTGCCACAGTCGTCTGACCCTCGAAGCCGGCGAAGTGGTTTTCTCCAAACCCCGGTGTGTTGCCTGATGCCGGGTTCTCTGTCCCTGAAACAATTCTGGCGCAATCTGCGCAGTGGTGAAGTGCGCATCCTGGGTGCCTCCCTGGTATTGGCGGTTGCTGTTGTCACTTGTATTGCGGTGTTCACAAGCCGTCTCGAAAATACTCTGATTCAACAGAGCCACAGCTTTCTGGGAGCCGACCGCATTGTTCGCAGCAGCAAGCCAATAGTGCCTGTTTGGGAACAGATGGCGCGTGATGAAGGCCTGCGCACGGCGCAAACCATCAATTTTGCGTCGATGGTGTTTGCCGGAGACCAGATGCATCTGGCGGCGGTGAAGGCCGTTACATCGGGGTACCCTTTAATCGGTTCAGTAATTATCTCCGATGTTCCCTTTGCCAGCCTTACGGAGAAAGGCGAAGTGGCGCAGTCGGTGCCGCCCTCCGGTGAGGCCTGGGTGGATTCGCGGTTGCTGCCGCTGCTCGGGTTGGAGTTAAACGATCGACTCAGTGTTGGCGAGAAGGAACTCACCGTTTCCAAAGTAATACTGCATGAGCCTGATCGTGGCAGTAGCCTGGGACTGGTTGGCGCTCGCGTTTTGATAAACGCCGACGATCTCGCCGCAACCGAGGTGGTGCAGCCCGGCAGCCGCATTCGCTATCAGCTGTTGTTAGGCGGTACTCCCGAGCAACTGGATAGCTATATCGATAAAATCTCTCCGCAGCTATCTGTGCACCAACAAGTTATGGATGTGGAGTCTTCGCAACAGGGACTGGCGCAAACGCTGGAAACCGCGCGCAAGTTCTTAATGATCGCTGCTGTGGTTGGGGTGTTACTGGGCGGTGTCGCTATTGCCATTGCAGCTCGTCACTACGCGGTGCTGCAGGTTGATCAAATAGCCTTGTTGAAGAGCTTGGGGGCAGGACGTTGGAAGATCCGGGTACTGTATCTTAATCAATTGTTGTTGTTGGCTACCTTCTCATCTGCGGTGGGTCTATTGAGCGGCGAATTGTTGCAGCGCGCTATAGCCTCGGGTCTGAGTGGTTTATTTGACGGCAAACTCTTGACTGCCGGCTGGGATGCCTATGGCCTGGGTGCTTTGACGGGCTTTATCTGTTTGGTGTTTTTTGTATTGCCGCCGTTGTGGCATCTGCCTGCGGTACCTCCGATTCGAACCCTGCGCCGTGATATGCAAGTGCCCTTATTGCAACAGTATCGCCAGTTTATGCTCGGGTTAGCGGCAATTGGATTGTTAGTGTACCTGTTCTCTGGGGATTCCTTTATGACCCTGGCGGTAGTAGCCGCGCTGTTGGCACTGGTGGGCAGTAGCGTAGTAATGGCATTGTTGTTGTTGCGATTTGGCAGTTCTCTAGGGCGTCGCGCAGGCAATGTCTGGCGATTGGGCATGGCATCGCTGGAGCGCAATCGTCAGTTTAGCGTCATTCAAATGCTGGTGTTTTCTCTCGCGATTATGCTGTTGTTGTCGATGATCACCCTGAGGACGAGCCTGATCGACGAATGGCAAATGCAATTGCCCGAGGGTACACCCAATCACTTTTTGCTCAATATTGAACCTGGTGAAATAGACGATCTGCAACAGTTCTTGCAGCAGCGAGAAATTGAAGATCGCGGCTTCTACCCAATGATTCGCGCCAGACTGACCCATGTGAATGGTATTGAACCCAGTGAAGAGGTTCGCGAAAAAGTGGATGCTCTGCACCGGGAGGTCAATCTCAGTTGGGCTGAGGAAATGGCTCCCGATAACGAAATCATAAAGGGACAGTGGTGGAATCGTTGGCAGAGTTTGGGACAGGCGGGGGTTTCTGTAGAGGCGGAAGTGGCCGAACAGTTGGGCCTGGAGCTTGATGATGAGCTACGTTTCAGTGTCGGTGGTCTGACACTGGAAGCCAGAGTTGCCAGTGTCCGAACGTTGAAGTGGGATTCTATGAACCCCAATTTCTATTT
>JALUYN010000257.1 GCA_027012915.1 Cellvibrionaceae bacterium | reverse complement strand
GAGCCTCTGGTCGCAATGGTGGCCATGTGGGTACCGGTCAGCGCCAGGGGCAGGAAGAGCTGGAGGAAATGGTCGGCTTTGAGCGCGCCAAGATGCTGTGGGACTACAGCCTTGAGGCGGTGAATACCGTCGAACAGTTGATTCACAAGCACGATATCGCCTGTGACCTCAAACGCGGCAATCTGCATGTGGCGGCCAAGCCCAAACACGAAGAGTGGATGCGCGAAGAGGCAGAGATGCTGCAAACTCGGTACGGCTACGACAAAATTCGCTACGTGGACGAAGCAGAAACCCGACGCCTGGTGGGCAGTGAGAGATACTACGCCGGTACCATGGATGAAGGTGCGCTGCATTTGCATCCTTTGAATTTCGCGTTGGGGCTGGCCGCAGCTGCCGACAAGGCCGGTGTGAAAATCTATGAAAATTCTCGAGTCGAGAGCTACGACGATCAAGATCCCGTCACCGTTAAAACCACTTTGGGGCAGGTGAAAGCCAAGTTTCTGGTGTTGGCTTGCAACGGCTACTTGGGCAAGTTGGAAAAACGTATGGCGGGCAAGATTATGCCCATCAACAATTTTGTGCTGGCGACCGAACCTCTCGGCGAAGACCTCGCTCGGGAGCTGATTCAAAATGATGCCTGTGTATCGGATACGCTATTCGTGATTAACTATTGGAAGCTGTCCGGCGACAACCGCTTGCTGTTTGGCGGTGGTGAAAACTATACCAGCAGATTCCCCGATGATATTTCCAACTTTGTGCGCAAGTACATGTTGCGAGTGTATCCGCAGTTAGAAGGTACCCGCATCGATTACGGCTGGGGTGGGACTCTGGCTATTACGCTGAACCGCATGCCTCATTTTGGCCGTCTGGCTCCCAACCAGTTCTTTGCCCAGGGCTATTCTGGTCACGGTGTTCCTATCGCGATAATGGGAGGTAAGTTATTGGCTGAAGCAATCAGTGGTACGGCCGAGCGCTTCGATGTGATGGCCAATGTGCCGACGCCGACATTCCCGGGAGGAACTATGCTGCGTTGGCCAGGCCTGGTGGCGGGCATGCTGTTTTACAGTTTGATGGATAAGCTATAGCAGAAAGTAGAAATCAGAAAATAAGATAACGGTTGAGTAATCCCGGTTTGCACCGGGATTACTCGATGTTGGAAACGCCGTTCAATATCTGTCTCTGTCTTACCAGGCAATTCTTCGGGTCAGGATATCTTTGTACATTACCCAGTCACCAATAAAACTATAGATCGGGTATTTGAAAGTGGCGGGCTTGTTTTTCTCAAAAAAGAAGTGACCTACCCAGGCAAATCCGTAACCCACAATTGGCAGAGTCCACAACAGCATCAGATTCCCTGAAAAGATGATGTAGGCGACGATGGCCAGTACAAAAGTGCTGCCGATAAAGTGCAGGCGGCGGCAAGTGTCGTCGGAGTGCTCTTGCAGGTAGAACGGGTAGAACTCGGCAAAGCTCTGAAAGCCCTCGGTTTTGATCGCAGTATTCGTTGTCATTGTTATTGTCCTCTTCGGGTGATTGTCCAACCGCTAACAGTGTAGGAACCCGAGTCTCTTGTTGCTTGATTCTAGGAGACTGTGTATTGTTTTAAAAAGACATATGCTTTTGGGGCAGGGCACGCATGCGCACAACGTCATCACAGTGGTTGCTGGGAATGGCTGAACGTTTTCAGTGGATGGGGCTGCCGGTATTGGAGTTGTTTCAACAGGCCAATATTTCGCTGCAGTCTCTGGCCAATCCATCGGTGCGGGTTCCTCAGGACAACGTCAGCGCTTTGTGGAAAGCCGCCGAAATGGCATCGGGCTCTGAGTCTATTGGATTGTTAGTCGGGCAACAGCAGTCAGTGGCGGCGAGCCCCATGGCCGTGGTCGGGATACTGCAGTGTTCCAGCGCGGTGGCCGGTATAAATCTGATTCTTCGCTACCAGAAAATGATAGGGGAGACATCCAACATTCAGATGACCCAGAAGCTACTGGATGACGACGGCCGCTATGAGGTCAGTCTCGATTTCCTGTTCTATGACGATCAACAACCACTTTCACCACACACCCGTGATGTCGCCATGGCCTCGACGGTACGGGTGGCACGCTTGATTGAGGGCGAAGCCTGGACGCCAAAAATTGTACAACTCAGACGCCGGGTAAACTCGCCGGATGCCCATAGAGACTTCTACGGTTGTGAAGTGCTATTTGAGCGGGAGAGTGATCGCATTGTGTTCGAGGCAGAGCAGGGGAACCCGACCAGCAGCTTGTCTCTGGGATCACAGCAGACACACTTGCCGGAGCAGGAGAACAGCCCGAAAGCACTGTCGGAAATGATCGCGATGGTACTGCCGGAACAGCTGCGCTGTGGTGAGTTTATGCGGGCCGATATTGCCCGATTATTCAATATCAGCGAGCGCACATTGCAAAGGCGACTGGCGGCAGAGGAACTGCGCTATACCGATGTCTTGGATCAGGTGCGCAAAGAGCAAAGCAGCAGTCTGCTACGCAACACCGACTTCAGCCAGACGGAGGTGGCATTTATCTGCGGCTTCAGTGATCTGAGTGCCTTTCATCACGCATTTCAACGATGGCACCAAATGTCACCGGGTCAGTATCGGGAGCACTAGGGCCTGTTAACA
>JALUYN010000256.1 GCA_027012915.1 Cellvibrionaceae bacterium | reverse complement strand
CGCTGCGCGCCCTCAAACAGTCCTCGCTACTTCGTGCCGTTGGCTTTCTCCGTTGCTCGGCGACTTCAAAGGGGATTCAGGGTGCCACATTCGAATTTGGCACCCCGGGCCCCGTATGAGCTGCCGAGTGGAGAGGTGAGACAAGGGGAAATCGCACAAGGACAAGGTGAATTTGAACGAAGTTCAAAGAGAGGGTGCCCTGGGGTATGTGCGATTTAGCCGTATCGCGCAGGACGCGCGTTACGGCGACCCGCAGGATCGACTCGGAGCGAGGGAAGCCGAAGGCCAGCGAATCAGGGTGTGCTTTTCTTTGCTTCGGTTTCTTTTGCACAAGCAAAAGAAATGAAGTCGCCCAGCAGGGCGAAACCCCTGCCCAAATCCAGCACACCAAGCAGAAAAGCGCCAAAAACTAATTAGTCCGCGACAACATATACTCCGCCACCGCCAATCTAGTCTCCTCATCCAGATAATTCTGCGGCGGCATCTCCGGATAGTCATCCCGCTTCTTCTCCGGATTGGCGATGTAATCAGCAATACCCTGCGGATCATCCATATACAACGCCTGAATCAACTGCACCGGCGGTCCAATCATGCGACCACTGTAGGTATGGCACCCGGTACAAATCCCCAAATAGGCAATCTTGCCGCGATCGGCTCCGGAGATTTCGCGCGGCGGTACTGGCTCATCCAACAGGTAGGTATCGATGCTGTCGGTGTTGGTAAACTCACAGTCGGTGAAGTCACCAATACCCACGTGCCGGTAGCGATGGCGATTGATAATGCAGCTGTCGAGGCTCTCACCCACGCGCACGATATCCACATTGCCGGTTTTCAGCTCGGTGAGCATCAGGGCTTTGACTTCATCGATGGTGTCGTAGCCGTTATTCAGCATGACGTTATCGAGGATGGCCACCTTATCGGGCTTGGGATCCGCTTCCGGGTCGATGGTGGTGTTGGGGGCGTTGTTGTGGTCGGTGATGACAATACCCGCAGTCTTGTTGCCAGAGATGATATTGCCTTCAACCACCACCTCGTCAGCCGCCATAATCAGAATACCGGTTCCCGCTGGAATGCCCGCTACGGTAGAGCCCGGTGCGCCGAAGTTGGGGGTATTGTTATTGACGATAAAGTTGTTTCTGAAAATCACATCATAGGTGGTCTTAATAGGCAGACCTGGAGTGATAAAAGCCAGCAATCCACCAGTATTGTTGTGCACGTAGTTGCTCTCAACAATGGCGTGGCGGCTGTTTTCAATCTCGATACCCGCAACGCTGTCAAACACCTCGTTGTAGGCCACGTGAACGTTATCGCTCATACCCACGTAGATGGCAGCGTCTTCAATACCGGAAATAACGTTGTGCTCCACCACGCCGTTTTTGCCCAGCTGAGGGAAGATGCCGTATACGCCGGTATCGATGATGTGGTTATTGCGAATCTCAAAGTTATTGCCGGCCTGGCCCATAATGGCGTTGCCCTTGTACTTCACAATCTTGAGATTCTCTACCACAAAGTTGTTGCCGGAATAGAGAATGGCATCGTTGAGTTTACCCTGCCCATCCATGGTGGCGCGCTCGCCAGCCTCGATGACACCGATAATGCGAATGTTGTCTTTATCCACATACACAGTCTCAACGTAGGTACCCGGATAGACGCGAATGGTATCCCCGGGACTAGCCGCTTTCACCGCGGCCTGAATGGAGTCGCCATCGCGTACTTCAATGACCTGCCCCGGTTTTACCTCGGCCACACCAGCACTACTCGGCTGTGATACATCGGCATCCTGTTCCTTGTTGTAGCCGCCACTGTAGCTGGCACCGCCGCTGCTGTCGGTGATGGTCGGTGCCTGGGCGCCACTCTGCCCCAGATAGAGGCCGCCAACAAAGGCGGTGGCGACAAACACCACACCAATTAGGGTTCCTGTGCGCATGGGTTTTCTCCTTTTTGTTCTAGATTTTGTTGTTCTGGATTGTTGTTGCTCTAGGTTTTGCTGTTATTGATTTTGCTTAGCTTCGTTATTGTTGAACGCGTTTCACATCGTATTGCTTCGACAGCAACACGGAGCGATCTGCCACGCCGATTACCGGTGTTTTGCCCGAGGGCACAGTATCGGGAACTACGGGTTTAAAGGTCTCATCGGTCAGGGTTTTCATAAACTGCACAATCAAGTCCAGTTCATGGTCGGTAAGTTTGGGCTCCCATATATGCCAGTGGATTTGCATG
>JALUYN010000255.1 GCA_027012915.1 Cellvibrionaceae bacterium | reverse complement strand
CAGGTGCTTAGCTTTCCAAGTACACTTACAAATGGGCATTATGCAACGCCATACTGCTCTGCATCTGGCTCCTGGCAAGTTGATTAAAGAGCCCTTTGTCTGTGGTAGAGGCCTATAGTTGGAACTCTTGTACCAACCTATCCATCCTCACACCGCATCCAGCACTTTAATTTAACTATCCGATAACTATGCTCATTTGTTACTGATAGCCCAATAGAAATTTACAAGTTTTAATGATAGCTTTTTACTATCACAGCTATGAATGTAAAACACTATCTCTAGGACACCGCCCGATGCCTCTGGAAATGCCAACAATTAAACAGCTTAAGTACTTCGTCTGTGTGGCGAAAACAGGTACCTTCCGCAGTGCAGCGGAACGCTTGGGGATCAGCCAGCCGACATTAACCGCACAGATCTACAGTTTGGAAAAAACTCTACAACTAACTTTGCTGGAACGAAGCCGAAGCGGCACCACCTTGACACCAGCGGGCCGTCAATTACTGGGAAATGCCCGCCAGGTTATCGAGGAAATGCATGGCCTGGTGGATCAGGCTGCGATAATCAATCAAGGACCTTCAGGGACATTTCGTATCGGTGTATCGCCTACTCTTGGGCCTTACCTGCTACCGTATATTCTGCCTAGCCTGCATCGAACTTATTCATCTCTCAAACTTTATGTTCGGGAAGGTATGCCGGAAATACTTGAGCGGGATCTGCTGGAAGGCCGCCTGGATCTAGTACTGACCCCCCTACCTTTTGGCTCATCACGTTTGACTACCGAGATATTGTTCCATGAACCTATCCGGCTGGCAGTTCCAGAAGGCCATCCACTGGCTAAGCTAAAGCAAATTAAAGCTAAGCACCTGCAAGCACAGAACGTACTGACGCTGGAAAGTCAGTACAGTAGTTACCACCAGGTACAAGCCGTGTGCGAAGAACTGGGAGCGAATATCGCTCGCGATTATGAAGGTACCAGTCTCGATGCTTTGCGGCAGATGGTAATGACAGGAATGGGCGTCGCCTTTCTACCATCACTCTATGTTCATTCCGAGATTCATCAACCGCAAGAATTGGTTATTAGTGATGTAAAAGAACTACAACTCTATCGTACCCATGTACTCGCTTGGCGACAGAATTCACCAAATCGAAGCTTTTACAGAGAATTGGCAGAGTTGATTCGCTCACTGATAAAGGAGAATTTGAGTGATGCCCAGTTGTTTTTTGATGATTAAATATTCACCGGTTCCCGAAAACGCGAGAACATTCGACTCAAGCCTGACTATTAATGAGTTTAGTGCCATTTGTCATGTCAACTTGGTGACGAGCCGAGTAGCGAATGGATGGGTAGATTTCTGACACTGAAGAACTCTTTGGTCATGTAGGGCGTCAGTCTCTGGTATTACCTTTGATATACCGAGTTCTACTGTTAGGCCAGAGGCGTTGGTTTACTGTCCCGTATCAATCTGACGGATATGGGTATCTTTGATGTCAAACTGCCAATTCCAACCGTGGCGCTAGAGCTACTAACGCCAGTTCTGGTCGGTTTGATTTAGCCGGAATCTCTGCCGCTACCATGTTCGCAGCGGCCGCTAAGACTAAATCCCTTCACTCCCACTCGATTGTAAATAAGCCTTTGTTTCCTTTTATTTTCATGCGGTTACAAATCGGTATATGCTTAATACCATGAAAAATACCATGCTCAGAAAATTGTTGTAAAAAGTTTGTTTTGAGTGTGACCAAGTACGCCATTTTGCAGCACCGAGGCAGGTATTCTCCAAAACTAAGCTTTAATCACCCCTCAGCAGCAAGGTAGAAATATTTCAAACGTATCCCAGGCGAGTCGTCTTTGCTGAATAGCGTGAACCAGTGCGTTAAGAGCGCAAGGTTGCACCTTATCTGAGGACGCCCTATTGAGGTAGATAAAATGAGCGTCAGCACTACCAAATCAAGATCTTCCAGCCCTGAATCAGCGACACCTACAGCCTATAAATACGCGGCGTAAAATTCTAAAGAATGATAGCTACTTGTTATTCCAAAGAATCGATTTATAGCTTTTTTTCTAATACAAGGGCTTGAAAAATTTGGGGGCAAACCTATTTAAGAAATGACCAGGATGAGTCCCAAGTGGAGCGCCCTGGCACAACGTTGGCTTTATTTTATATTGCTTCCCAGGAGGATATATCATGAACTCAATTGACTTAACCCCACTCTATCGCAGCAGCATTGGTTACGACGGCCTCGGCGCATTAATAGACAGCGCATTGCGGGGAAGTGATCACAGTGCTAGCTACCCACCCTATAATATCGAGGTGCTGGACGACAACCACTACGCCATTACCCTGGCGGTAGCCGGTTTCGATAAGGGCGAACTCGATATTCATGTGGAAAACAATGTGCTCACCGTTCGTGGCCAAAAAGGCAAAGAGGAAACTGAGCGCAACTATCTGCATCAGGGTATCGCCAATCGCGCTTTTGAACGCAAATTCAATCTCGCTGAACATGTCGAAGTGACCGATGCCGATCTCAGCAATGGTCTGCTAAGGTGGAGTAGTTCAGACCAAATCTGACAGGTTCCCTTGAAAAAGAGAGGGTTACCGATTTTGATTGAAGGTGACTAAACCGTAAATCAATCAAAATACCGAGG
>JALUYN010000254.1 GCA_027012915.1 Cellvibrionaceae bacterium | reverse complement strand
TGGCCCGGTTCACCGCCGCCCAGGAGACGGTGTAGCCTCCGCTGCCGCTCGGGTTCGAGGGAGAAAAGGGTAGCGTCCTCTTTTTTGCTTTCTGATGCTCACGCTCCCGTTCACATCGAGCCGCTCGGCGGCGGTTATTCTCGCGCGTATTCTGTTGGCTTGATCCATAAACCTTATATTACTAGTCTTGACCCCTTTGCCACCTTTGCCACTCTGTCTCTCTCCCTACGCAGGCTACAATCTAATTGCTGCCCGCTTTGCTGTTATCAAATCCGTACACTTCGCCATCAAGAATGACCTTGGCCGGCGGACCATTTTTATTTAGCTCGATTCTATTTCCAATCTTCGGATCATAGGGCCAATACAGAACATTCCCGCATATCCGTTCAGGCGGATCATATACCTCACCGTAGTTGCCAATGTAACGCCAGTTTTCCGAAAAGAAAACCAAGCTGTCCGTCTCGCGTACTCCATGGTCCCATGAATACGTTGTGTATACAACGTAAAATTTTTTCGTGCCTACGTGAACCTCCCCCAGGTATTGAACCTGCACCCCTTTACCGTACTCTCCGCTCGATGCCTCTTTAGCCAAGATATCCAAAATTTGTGCGTTCGTTGGAATAGATATACTTGCCGCCTTCCCCGACGCAGACTGAGGCACTGGAACACACTGGCCTGCGTAACTAGCCGATATTGACCCAAGGCACAAACCCGCAATCGAGAGCCATACGGCGGTCCGAAGCGGAAATAGGGTTCTCCAAATCTTTGCTGAATTACGCATTATCCACCTCCTAAACTTATCACCTTGTCGGCATACCACTCCGCATGGGTTTCCTCAGGATCAGGAAACTTTGCGCTCTTTCCGTTGTAGCGTCTGAACGCATCATGTAGTGATCTGTAACCGGTAATCCTTCCGCTCGTATCATGAATAGTAGCTTTATGCCAAAGCCACTTGAGCGCCGCATTAACACTCTTTTGGGGCGTCATTTTTTCATTCTTTCGAAGCCCTGTGATTTTCCCTTTAGGGGGCCTGAAATCTTTAGGATTAGCATTGGCTTGCAGCGGGTCCGTAGTAAACGCCTTCTTACTCCCGCCAGACTCCACCATCGCCCACGCCTTAATTTGCTTACCTGTCAAATACAAACTGTCGCCGGGACTGAGGGTATGAGCCTTGTCAAACGCCTTTGCAGCATCCTCAAAAAGCTTATCATTAGAAGCCCGCCAACTGTCCTTGCCTTTCTCCGGATACCCTTTAATAGCGCCTACCCCCACCGTATCCGGCTGCTTGCCATTGTAGTTATGCGTATTCGTATTGGTTTTGGTGTTCGAGGGCGTCACTCCCTGCCCCTCCTGGTTTTTTTTCTTCAGCAGTTGATCGAGCAGCTTGGATCTGGCTCTACGGCGTGACTTGTTCGGTCTCTTGATATGGGTGCCCATACCGACTGTTCCATAGAATATGATTGGCCCGAAGGAACCCAGGTTATGCCGCTCGCAGAACGTTGTATAGCAGTTATCTATTACCTCCCCGGTCGGGTCGGTCTTGTTCAGCGGGTTGTTCTCGACGTAGCTGTAGGGGTTGATGGACTGGGTGGAGCCGGGGTGGGCGATGAGCGGATCAACGCTGAGGAACCGTCCCAGGGTGGGATCGTAGAGGCGCGCGTTGTAGTCGTCGAGGCCGATGGCATCGAGGCTCTCCTGGCCGGTGTAGCCGCGGTCGCTGAGGCCGGTGTTGATGCCCAGCGCCTGCGCGGTGGTGAGGGGGCTCGCCCAGCCCGCGCTGTAGCGCTTACCGAAGTCGGCATAGGCCAGGCCCTGGATGAGGTGCCCGGCGCCGTCGGCGATGGCGATGGGGCTGCCCAGGTGATCGGCGATGGGGTAGAGCCGCCGGGACTGGGCCCCGCCGGTGTCGATGATCGTGATACCGGCCAGGCTCAGGGTCCTTCTGATGCTCACGCTGCCGTTCACATCGAGCCGCTCGCCACGGTTATTCTCGTGCGTATTCTGTTGGCTTGATCCATAAACCTTATATTACTAGTCTTGACCCCTATGATTTATAACAGCGTCTGTGCTATATTTCAACCAGCCCGATGAAAGGAGACCCTACAGTGCTGACATCACAGTCCACCGCGTGGCTATCTATGGAGTTCTCCGAACGCCTGCTCGCTCTACGCAAGGAGCGCAGATTCACCCAGAAGGCACTCGCCGAGCGGGTCGGGGTGCATATCACCCAGATTCAGCGCTACGAGAACGGCTCGATCCAGCCCACCCTCGACGTGCTGCGTCGCTTGGCCGTCGCCCTGTCGGTCAGTGCGGATGTGCTGGTCTTCGATAAGGATGAACGCGGGCCAGACGAGGACCTGAAGCTCACCTTCGAGGCCCTGAGCCAGTTCGACCCCGAAGAAAAGGCCGTCGCCAAGAAAGTCCTGCAGGGACTCATCATCCAGCACCAGGCCAAGCGTTGGTCCGCCGCTTGAGTCAGGCAGGCCGCCGAGTGGGCAGCTAAAGAAAAAAAACAGAAAGATGTCAGTGCCGATGTTAAAAGTCCTATAAATGTCGGTTTGAGATGTCCTCCCGACCAAGTTGGGGCATCCTTGGGCTGTAATCCACACCCGAGGGGCTCCGATGCTCAACCGAGAGGACTACCTGAT
>JALUYN010000253.1 GCA_027012915.1 Cellvibrionaceae bacterium | reverse complement strand
CAAATCGTTTTGCCTGACTGAACGATGTGGGGTGTTCTGCAATTGCAGGTATAGCTGTCGATTGGCACCCTAATAGATCCACCCATTTGCGGCGTATTGGATCCACTTAAAACCGTCTTTTTTGTCCTCAAACAGAGTGATTATTTCTTGCTTTGTGCTCCTCGTCCAGTCTGATTATTGTTCTCTCGTAATTTGCGGTAACTTTCGCCTTCCAGAACCAGTCGATAGGCGTTGTGTCTGAGTCGATCGAGTGTCGCCGCGCCGAGCAGTTTATTTGGGAAGGCTTGTCCCCATTCACTGAAGTCTAGGTTGCTGGTGATGATTGTCGATTTCTGTTCATACCGTTCATCAATTAAGTCGTGTAAGTCTTCATCATGAGGAGATTTGAGTGGCTTTAAACCGAAGTCATCGATGATGAGCAAGTCTACTTTAGCTAACGTCTGGAAGCGTTTCTCATAGGTGTTCGTGGCTCTCGCTGCATGCAAGTTCGCAAGCAGTTTTGCCTGAGTAAAGAACAACACGTCAATCCCTTTTTGTACCGCACAGTGACCAATAGCCTGAGCAAGATGGCTTTTACCGGTGCCGCACGGCCCCGCGATAAGCACTGCTACATGTTCGTCAATGAACCGGCAATCCGCCAGTTCGTTGATATAAGCGCGGTTCAGATTAGGATTGGCATTCAGATCGAAGTTTTCCAGTGTTTTATTACCTCTGAAGCCTGCACGACGAAGACGTGTGGTATATTTTTTCTGGTCACGTCTGGCGACTTCATCTTGTACCATTAAGGCCAAGAAGTCAGGATAACTGAGTTGGTGGTCAATGGCTTCACGGTTACGTATTGCCAGAGAGTCTGTCATGCCAGACAGGCGTAGCTGTTTCAGTAGTGGCGTGAGTTCGGGGATCGGATTAATCATCATTTTTTCCTTTTTCTAATGAGGGAGTAGTTTATTTGGGTCGCGATGGAATCGACCACCGCCGGTATAAGCATCGCTTAAGGTATCGAAGGCGTTTGATTCATTGGGCTGCTGGTCTAGCCCCTTTTCTAGGATTTGTTTGACTGCGCTGTAACGCACATTGTCGAAGGTCAACGCGCGTGAGCAGGCGGCGTCGACGCGTTTATCACCGTAGCGTTTGGCAAGGCCCACAACACCTTGTGCAGCACGCAGGTTGTCCAGTACGCGACTGGCAAACAGACGCTTAATCAACACATGGCATGATTCGCCAATCCGCTTCGCCTGAGTCAGGCAATATTGCGGATCCTGCATGTTATAAGCCTGAGCGGCTGGCGGTTGATGTTCGGGAACGGTGGCTCTGCCACCCTGATGGCGCATTCGGGTATGTGTTGCTTTGAGTTCATGCCCCTGATAAATACGCACCATAGTGTCACTGGCTTTAAGCCAGAGCGTTTCTCTAATCAGCGTATAGGGCACCGAATAACGGCAGTGTTCAAATTGCACATGACCATCACCGTGTACCTTAACCTTTGCCCAGACAGCCTGCTCCGGTGGCACATCAGGTAATGGTTTAAGTCGTGCCTGTTCAATCTCAGTAAAGCGCTCCAGCGGCTGACATTTGGTGGTGCCGTGTTTACGATTTCCCGCAACCGCCAGTAACCAACGTTTAAGCTGTACGTTGGCATCACTCAGACTACGGAATTCCTTCAGAGGAACGAAGCTATTTTTGATGTACTTAACATTAGATTCGACACGGCCTTTTTTCTGCGGGTCACGCACGGGACATGGCGCAATCAAAAATCCATAGCCTTCGGCACACTCACCGTAAGCGCGCTGAACCTGTGGGTCGTGATAGCAAGCTTTTGTAATCGCACATTTAGGATTGTCGATGACCACGCGTTTTGGCACGCCTCTAAACCATTCAAACGCACGACGATGACAGGCCAGCCAGGTGGCGGTGCTTTGGTCACGAATGAACTCAGCGTAAATGTGACGACTCCAAGCCAGCGTCATCACAAATATCCAGCTTTTGCGAAGCTCGCCAGTTTCAGTATCCACAATGAGCGGCCCTGCACCAAAGTCAACTTGTGCGGTATCGCCAGCTGTGAATTCCATGACAGTAGTAGGAACTGGCGTCTTCTCAGCTAAGACTTTTAAAAAACGGATGACAGACCAGTAGCTTCCTGTGAAGCCATATTTCTCCACCAGTGCTTGATGGATTGTGGTGCCCTGCACACCATCCTGATACCACTTTTTCACTTTGTCCGCGTATGGTGCAACAGATGACGTTGTCGTTGGATTGGGTGGCCTCTCGCCGAAGACAGTGGCCAGTTGTGAATCATCAGGTAGTTCGCTATCGGGTTCAAGCCAGCCATGTTTCGATGCAATACGCTTAATCGCTTTGACTTTATTACGACCAGCGATTCCACTGTCAGCGATGGCTCGATTGGAATCGCCCATTCGCATTCGAACGAGGATGTGTCGGTATTGGTACATTTCAAACCTCCGGTTTGGCATGCGTATTCTCCTGACTACAAAACAGTCAAAGATACGCGAGTTAAACAGAAGTTTGAGGGGAAAAATCAGATTAAAGTGGATCTATTACGCCGCCAATCAGGTGGATCGATTACGGCACAAATGGGGTGGGTCCATTACGCCGCCAATGGAATGGATCCATAGCGGTGCCAATTAACATTCGCC
>JALUYN010000252.1 GCA_027012915.1 Cellvibrionaceae bacterium | reverse complement strand
CCAGTTTGTCCATCTCAGGCTCCAGCAGATCCGCTGGACGACAGGTAATGGCCTCAGCGCCGTCAAGAACACGAGCTTGCAACTCTTTGTTGTATTCAGCTGGAGCGGCACCGTACTCGCCTTTCAACACACCCTGGGTCTCTTTCGAGATAGACTTGTAGCGCTCGCCAGTCAGTACGTTCAGTACCGCCTGGGTACCGACGATTTGTGAGGTCGGAGTTACCAAAGGAATAAAGCCCAAGTCTTCACGCACGCGAGGAATCTCTTCCAGAACATCGCTGAACTTGTCTTCAGCGCCTTGATCGCGCAGTTGGTTTTCCATATTGGTCAACATGCCACCAGGTACTTGAGCGGTCAGAATACGGCCGTCGATACCGCGCAGAGAGCCTTCGAACTTCGCGTACTTCTTGCGCACTTCGCGGAAGTAGTTGGCAATCTCTTCCAACAGACCCAGATCCAGACCGGTGTCGCGATCGGTTTCTTTGAGAATCGCCACCAGAGATTCGGTGGGGCTGTGACCGTAAGTCATGGACATGGAAGAAATCGCAGTATCGATATTGTCGATACCCGCTTCGGCACATTTCACCGCTGTAGCAGTAGACAGGCCGGTAGTCGCATGACACTGCATGTGAATGGGGATATCACAGGCGGCTTTCAGTTTGGTGACCAACTCATAGCCTTTGTATGGGGTCAGTAGACCGGCCATATCTTTAATAGCAATGGAGTCGGCGCCCATGTCTTCAATGCGCTTGCCCTGCTCGACCCACATATCAATGGTGTGCACAGGGCTCAGCGTGTAGGCGATTGTGCCCTGGGCATGCTTACCCACCTCTTTTACCGCTTTCAAAGCGGTATCGATATTGCGCATATCGTTCATCGCGTCGAAAACGCGGAATACGTCAACGCCGTTTACAGCGCAACGTTCAACAAACTTGGTTACCACGTCATCGGCGTAGTGACGGTAACCCAAAATATTCTGACCACGGAACAGCATCTGCATGGGCGTGTTTGGCATGGCTTTTTTCAGCTCGCGAATACGCTCCCATGGATCTTCACCCAAATAACGGATACAGGCATCAAAAGTTGCACCACCCCAGGTTTCCAACGACCAGAAACCCACCTGGTCCAGTTTTTCTGCGATGGGCAACATGTCGTCCAGACGCATACGGGTAGCAAACAGGGATTGGTGTGCGTCGCGCAGTACCACATCAGTAATGCCTAATGGCTTCTTATTCTCACTCATGGAACATTCTCTAATGGTTCGATTTGAATTTGGCGAATCGACGGCCCTCTCTACAGGGCGTATATCTCAAAAGAACGCGACCAGCACGGCGCACTTCTTAGCCGAGACAGTCGGTTTACTTGTGTTTGGCCCGGTGCTGGTTCACAGCGTCCTGAATGATCGCCAGCAATTTGGGATCAGTAACACCAGACGGCGCGGCGGCGCGTACAGGGGCCAATTCAGGTTCGGGAGCATCAGGGAAGAAACGCGCAACGATGCGTGACATACATGTGGTTGCGATTACCAGAACGGTCAGGAACACAAATACTGTGCCCATTCCAAAGAGCATCAAATCGATGCCTTGCTGCATAATATCTTGTTGCATAGGCGGAAAAACCTCCGTTGTCCGCACGGCAGGGTCAGAACTGCAGTGCCGGGAAAGATCTGGATTCTCCTGGAATCAGACCCATTTATTGTCGCCCTATCCGAATGAGCGGGTGGCTCGCGTCACACTATTTATTACGACCGTAGTCGCAACAATGGCATGCGCCTCGAACAGGACCTCCTCTTGTGAGGGCCGCAGACCATATACTGATCTATCAATATAGGCAATGGTCCAAACGCTATTTAGACTATTCACGTGACTTATAGCAAAAACAAAAAGCATAGATCAATGCTATTCCGAATAGTCCACTGCTCCAACGGGCACAGATCAGCTGAGCAACCATAAACAGAATAGTCAAAGCTGCTATACTCCGCCGCCTTTTTGTTACTACCGGAACCAGTCTATGCGTCTGTTTCTAGCGCCCATGGAAGGTGTTGTCGATTATCACTTTCGCGATCTACTCACCGCACTGGGCGGCGTCGATATCTGTGTGACCGAGTTTGTGCGTATCAATCAGCATCAGCGATTGCCCGAAAGGGTCTTCAAGCGCATCTGCCCAGAGCTCAATCATCAGTGTCAAACCAGGGCTGGCACCCCCGTGCGTGTGCAACTGCTGGGCGGGCAACCGGGCTCTATCGCCTTTAATGCAGCGAAAGTGGCTCGCATGGGCGCCAAGGCCATCGATCTCAACTTTGGCTGCCCTGCCAAGACGGTGAACAATAGCGATGGTGGCGCCAAATTACTGAAAGAACCGCAGCGACTTTACGATATTGTCAAAGCCGTGCGCGAACGAGTCCCCGCTGCAACCCCTGTGACGGCAAAGATCCGACTGGGCTACGAGGATCGCAGTTTATATATGGACAACGCGATAGCCGTTTATGAAGCGGGCGCCAACGAGCTGGTAGTCCACGCCCGCTCCAAAGCAGACGGCTATAAACCACCGGCGTACTGGGAGTATATTGCCCATATCCGTGAGGCGCTTTCGATCCCGGTAGTGGCAAATGGAGAAATCTGGTCCGTCGACGATTGGCGGCGTTGCAAAGAGCAATCCGGCTGCGAAGACTTCAT
>JALUYN010000251.1 GCA_027012915.1 Cellvibrionaceae bacterium | reverse complement strand
CTTCCGCTTCTGTATTCAACGATTCAGAACTGGACGACACTTCGTTTAGGGCGCTGTTGAACTTTTCCATCATCAGATTGAAAGCCTGAGATAACTCGCCGATCTCGACTTTAGCGGCAGTGGCTTTGACCTCGGTGCGAACAGTGGTATCGAGATTTTTCGCAGAATAGTTAATAGATTCGCTCAAACGAATAATAGGATTAGCCAGATAGGACGCGAGATAGTAAGCAACAATACAAGCCAGCGCCGCGACTCCAACAGTTACAAGTAGCGAATAGCTGATCAGACTCGACACCATAGTTTTCTGTACCGCAAACGCCTCCGCTTCATCCAGCTCGGCAAGCATTCCCCATTCAACACCATTAATCGTTAGCGGCGTATAAGCCGAAGCTACAGAAACACCACGATAATCAGTCACAATCGCGAAACCGGACTCCCCTTTTAGTGCCTTAAGCGCAGATTCCGAATTCACACTTTGTAGCCCTATGGAGGTATTTCTTACCTCGATCTTGCTGAGCACGGAATCACTTTCTCCACTCGCGCGCAATGCTTGCAAATAAGCTGACTTGTCTTCCAGCAAGAAACGGCTCTGACTGCGCAAGCGATTATCGCTACCAACGATATAGCTCTCGCCAGAAGTACCCAATCCACGCGCCTGCCACTGTTTTTCGTAAGTCATTACTGCATTAATGCGGTCGACGGGCATTTGAAAAATCAATACGGCAATAGCTCTACCTTCACTGAATACAGGCGACGCAATAAACGACGCCGGGGCCTCATAGGAAGGGGTATAAGGCGCGAAGTCATCAAGTACTACCTCTCCCTTTCTCAAATTTTTTGCTTTGGAAAATACGCGAGCAATACCACTGTTTTTGTAAGGTCCGTCGATCAGCGAAGTTGCAAAATCAAGTTCCTTGTACACAGAGTAAACAACATCGCCGGACGCTATATCTACAAGGAAAATATCATAGTAACCAAACTCGCTAAGGTAGGTCTGGAACATTGGGTGATAATCACCGTGAAACACTGAATAGACCGAGCCATCGGCAGAATGTACCATTTTATCTTTCTCACCCAATGCGTGTGGGTTTGAGGATATATATGCGTACTGAAGTGCTTGAGCATTGCTACTTAGACCAGATAACAACTTGTTGGCATTAACTCCGCCCACACCATTTTGTTTCTCGTACTTAGAGCCGGCCCCGGAAATCTGAACAGCGCTATAAGTGGAATCTCCGCCTGATTTAGGGCACGGTAGTGCCCGTTAACAGGAGATTTACCATGGCTAGACGTCCTCGTCGTAACCACTCACCCGAATTCAAAGCCAAAGTGGCTATTGCCGCTCTCAAAGGCGAACAAACCGTTGCCGAGCTGGCGCAGCGATTCGATGTCCATCCCAATCAGATTACCCAGTGGAAGACGCAGCTGCTTGAGAACTCCGCTGAAGCCTTCGGCGGCGGTGAACCCAAGGAGCCTCCGGTCGATGTAAAAACGCTTCACGCCAAAATTGGCCAACTGACTTTGGAGAACGATTTTTTAGAAGGAGCGCTCACCAAGGCGGGATTGCTGAGCGAAAAACGATGATCGACCGCACACACAAGTTGTCCATTACGAGACAAGCCAAGTTGTTGTCTATCAGTCGCGGTAGCGTCTATTACAAGCCAAAACCCGTCAGCCCCGAAACACAGACCTTGATGAACCGCATTGACCGTCTCCATCTGGATTATCCCTTTGCAGGCAGCCGTATGTTGCGTGATCTGTTACGCCGTGAAGGGCACGAAATAGGTCGTAAGCGAGTTGCCAGCCTGATGAAGATAATGGGTATCGAAGCCTTATATCGCAAGCCAAAGACGACACAGCGACACCCTGGGCACAAGGTTTACCCGTACCTGCTTCGAAAACTGGCGGTCACACGAGCCAATCAGGTCTGGGCGATGGATATCACGTATATCCCTATGGCCCGTGGCTTTGTGTACTTGGCTGCAGTAGTTGACTGGTACTCCCGCCGGGTGCTGAGCTGGAAGCTCTCAACTACTATGGATGTTCACTTCTGTCTTGATGCTGTTGAAGAAGCCTTGGCAAAACATGGAGCTCCGGAGATTATGAACACCGATCAGGGCAGCCAGTTCACTAGCTTGGCTTTCACTGAAATGCTAAAAGAAAACAACATCCGCATCAGCATGGATGGGAAAGGTTGCTGGCGCGACAACGTGTTTGTGGAAAGGCTCTGGCGTTCTGTGAAATACGAAGAAGTTTACCTGCACGCCTACGACACCGTCTCAGCAGCGAGAGCAGGACTGAATCGCTACTTCCATTTTTACAACAGCCGGCGCCCACACTCCAACCTTGACCGGAAAACACCGGATGAGGTTTACTTCAATCATCCACCGCTATCCTTGGTGGCTTAATCCCAGGCAGAGATCCACTTATAGAATCGGGATTAGCTGTTCAAGGGAATGGGGCCAGCTCTCAGAGCTTGTCGAAGTGTCAGGAAACCATACAGCACTGAACGATTTGGCGGAACTTATGTAAACGGATCGCATTAGAGCCTGTTAACACTAGTCGTAGTATTTGGCATTCAGCTAGGGCCTGTTCACACTAAATTTGATAAAATCAGCGCCTATGGAAATTACAAAAGCGCAATTTAAAATCATTGAGCATTTGCTCCCAATACAACGGG
>JALUYN010000250.1 GCA_027012915.1 Cellvibrionaceae bacterium | reverse complement strand
TCTATATGGACTACGGCGGCCGGCAAATAAAGCTGGTAGAGGCGATTGAGGGTGAAGGCGCGGCGTTGTTGATGCAGCAGCGCATAGAGCAGTTCTTGAAGGGCTAGAATACAGGGGCGCCTCCAAAATCGACGCCCCAGGTATTTAAAACTGTACGCGAACGTTGCCCGAGTATAGATCTGTATCACTGTCGTCCAGCAGGCGAGCATATTCGATTCCAAACGATGCATGGTCGGTGATGTGGTAACGCAGGCCCAGAGTTAACTCGGTATCACCTTCACTGTCATCGTCATCAATTTCGGCATGCGCGTAAGCCAGGCTGCCATTGAGCTCAAGGCGCGAAGTCGCCAGGTAGCGAAGTTCGCCACCAAAACGGTAAATCTTGGCATCCACATTCGCCACGTCGGAATCAAGATCTTCATCGCTGTAGCTGACGCCAATCAAAAGAGTCATATCGTCGCCAATATCCCGAACGCCTCCAATAAACAAGCTGATATCGTCTACCTCGACATCAAGATTGCCGACATCTACGCCGTCTACTTTGTCGACATCTCCACGTTCATAAGCTGCCTGAATGACAATATTGCCTTTGCGAATTGAACCCAGTGTGTACCAAGAGTCAATTTCTGTTTTGCCGTTATCCCCTTTAATTTCCTGCTGGTTGTAACCACCTTCAATAAAGGTGTAGCTCAATAGCGGATTCGCGCTGGCCGTTGAAGACAAGCTTGCTGCAATAAGACTGGCAAGAATGGTTTTTCTCATGGTGATTATCTCTCCTTCCAATTGGATAAAAGCCGGCGATTGTAATCGGGTCGTTACAATAAAGAACCACCTGAAAGAGTGATTTTTGAAAGCGGGACCGTTTATAACCACAATAAAATGCAAGGTTGGCTAAATCTTGTTCAGCTTGTGTGTTTGATGTTGCCGGGCTTGCAAGATTTTGATTGATCGGAGTATGGTGGAGGTTCTCGCTCTCAAAAGGACATTGCTAGAGCTATGGTGATACTCGGGAAGACTCTTTCTCGCCGTTGTCGGGTGCTTTTGCTGCTCGGTATTATGCTGATATTGACCACTGGATCTGTGTCTGCAGAAATTTACAAATACAAAACCAAGGATGGCAAATGGGCCTATACCGATAAGAAGCCGCAAGCGGCGGTTAAGTCACAGACCATTCACTACAAGCACAAGACCCGGGAGAAGCAAAAGCCACAGGTTAAGCGCGTCAGTCGCAATGGCTTGCGGCAAGTGTTGGTATCCAATCCCTATCATGCGCCATTGGAAGTGATGCTGGTGGCTTCGGGCAATCGCGTACTGGTGCATCAAGTCGTGGCCGCAAAATCTGATGAGTCACTGCTGGAATCCAAGGGGCGCATAGAAGAGTTTGAGTTCTATTGGGCCTTGGGTGATCCTCGTTTGCATCCCAATACACAGATTTACCATTGGCCCGTGCGCTCAAAGCTGGATCACAAAATAACTCAAGCCTTCCACGGACGATTCTCTCATAACCAGCAGCCCCAGCTATACGCAGTGGATATTGCGTTGCCCATCGGCACCGATTTGGTGGCCGCTCGCGACGGGATTGTGGTATCGGCTGATGACGACTACATCTGGTCGGGTACCAATAAATACTTTCTCGATAAGGCCAACAATCTTCTGGTGTATCATGACGACGGTACGTTTGCCGACTATGCCCACCTGCTGCAGGGAACCATTACGGTAAAACCAGGGGATAGAGTGCGAGCAGTGCAGGTTATCGGTCGTTCGGGAACCTCGGGATTTTCTACCGGGCCGCATCTGCATTTTGTCATCCATAGTTATCGCTCAGCAAGAACCTGACGCCGAACTTTTTGTTGATCAGCACGCGGAAGTTTCTGCTGAACAGTTGAAGTACGAGCGTTGGGCAAAGGGCATTTGGGATTCTCTGGATCGCCAGACCGGTGAAATTAAGCTCGATAGTGCGGGCGCGGTGCTTAATGTGCCGGGCCAGAATGTACTGGGGATGCTGTTTCCCGCGGAGGCTACTCCCTTTGATGCAGATTCCTGGGCGGTTACCGTAGAGTATGAACAGGACGGTTACGTGTCTGACGAAGATGCCGGAGATATCAACTACGATGAACTATTGCAGCAGATGAAGGAAGATACTCGCTCGGAAAGTCGCGCCCGAATGCTGGTATCTGCGCGCAAGCGCGATGAGATACCGTTTGTCGTAGCCGAGGACAGTTGATTCATCGGCTCCTGACAGTCATGTAATCGATTGATAGGATGGCTGCAAAACTAATGCGCACTCGGAGATAAGTCTGTATGTCTGATACACGTTACGATGTGGTATTCAGTGGTGAACTTCACGAAGGTTTTGAATTGGACGAGGTGAAAGCCAACTTTGCCCGCTTGTTTAAACAAGCCGAGGACAAGGTGGAGCAGATTTTTTCCCACTCCAACGTGACCATCAAATCCAATCTGGAGAAACCGGCAGCAGAGAAATATCAGCAGGCTCTGGCTAAAGCCGGCGCCAGAGTGACACTGCAAGAAAAAAACACAGACGCGTCGCTGTCGTTCACTATTGAGCCTACACAAGAGGAAGCCCAAGAGCAGAGCGCTGAAGCGACTGCTGCCGACGACGCAGCGGCGAGCTTCGGTATTGCCAATGTTGTTGCTCCGGGGCGTGAGATTCAGCCCAAAG